>CAZTUV010000133.1:0-5776 GCA_964616595.1 uncultured Alistipes sp. | reverse complement strand
CCGTACATACTGTTCGGAATGCGGTCACAGGCTTTCACGAATCGGTGGTAACTGCCGTTGCGAGAAGTGGGACTGCCGAAATCCCAACTGTTACAGATTTGAATATCAACTGACAGATCAGATGATAATCGGAGCAGTTTTGACCGTTTTGAATACGGCGATAGCAAATCTGAATTTACTGGAATCAAACAGTGAAATCAGTGCATACTCTCAGACTGTCGATGTGATTCGTAAGCAGAACGAAATCAGTCAGATGCTGGATTCCGCACAGCCTGATTTTGACAGAATAAAATCCGAGTTATTTAAACTTGCGGAGTTGAAATACAACTGCTGTACTTACAATGAAAGTCCGCAGAAAACAGCGGAAATCAAGGCTCTGCTTGAAAATTACGAACAACTAAATATGCTTGATATTGGCTTATTCAAAGCGTGTGTTTCACGAATCTGGATAAGCCATTTTTGTACCATAGAGGTCGAATTTATCAACGGCGTAATTATCAAAAATATCACAGAAAGGAAGAATGAAAATGCCCACAGCACCGAATGTTACGATAATTCCTGCGAAAGTGCAGACAGCGGAAAATCGTGATAAATACCACCAACTGCGAGTTGCTGCTTACTGCCGTGTCAGCACTGAACAAGAGGAACAGCAAAATTCATATCAAGTTCAAATCGCTTATTACACTGATTTGATCAACCGAAAAAAGGAATGGACACTCGCCGGAATTTTCGCTGACGAAGGAATTTCAGGCACTCAGACGAAAAAAAGAACTGAGTTCAACCGTATGATTCGTATGTGCAAGAACAAGAAAATTGACCTTGTAATTACAAAGTCAATATCCAGATTTGCCCGAAATACCGTGGATTGCCTCGAATATGTAAGGCAGCTGAAAAACCTTGGAATTAGTGTTATATTTGAAAAGGAAAATCTCAATACACTAACCATGACGAGTGAATTTATGATTGCACTTTACGGTTCATTTGCTCAGGCAGAGAGCGAATCAATTTCAAAAAATGTAAGTTGGGGCAAGGTTACTTTTCAGTACAAATATCTGCTCGGATACAGAAAAGGTGCTGACGGCAAGCCAGAAATAGTGCCTGATGAGGAGGAAACGGTTAGATTGATTTTTAAAATGTACCTTGACGGATACACTCTTCTGAACATTGCCCAGACGCTTACAGAACAGCAAAGATTGACTGCTACGGGTAAAAAAATCTGGTCAAAGGGCGAGGTTCAGAGGATTCTGAAAAACGAAAAATACGTTGGTGACGCATTTCTGCAAAAGACTTTCACGGTCGACTGTATCACCCACAAAGTCGTGAAAAATAATGGTGAGCGACCGATGTATCTGGTGACTGACCATCACGCTCCGATAGTTGACCGTGACACGTTCAATCAGGTTCAGCAGGAGCTTGCAAGGCGTTCCAGTAAGCGAAAAATCAGCGATAAAACTAAGACGAGCAAGGAAAATACAGCGGAAAATATTCGCTGTCGGAATTGATGATATGCGGTCACTGCGGTACGCCCTACAGACGTAAGACATGGATAAAAAACGACGAAAAACTGGCAGTCTGGCGATGTATCAGCCGTCTGGAACACGGCAAAAAATACTGTCCCGATTCGCCGACGATAAAGGAAGAAAGCCTGCATAAAGGCATAATTCGGGCGATAAATAATTACTATTCCTGTAGAAACGACATTGCAAGAATTCTGAAAGCCAATATCGGAACGGTTCTTGAATGTCAGGGACAGGAAGAAATTTTAGCAACTGAAAAACGTCTGAAAGAAATCATTAATGCAAGAAATGATCTGGTAATGCTGATAGCTTCAGGTGGATGTGATGAGGACAAGCTCGACAGCGAATTTGCAAGGTTATATCAGGAAGAACAGCAGTTGAGTGAACGACTTGAAACGTTTGATAATGTACTTATCCACAAATTAATCGAGTGTATAAAAGTACTCAGCAAGACCGAAATACTGGTGATTTTTAAAGGCGGTTATGAAGTGAAAGCTGAAATTGAATAATACGAAAAAATGACTTGCGGAATGTTCTGTAAGTCATTTTTTATTGGCGGTGATGAAATAAAATGTCAGGAAATTTTGAGAGAATAAAAACGCAAAAATTCGGGGTTGAAATAGAGTGTACAGGCTTGACGAGAGAAGATGCGGCAGAAGCTGTTGCAAAGGTTTTGGGCGGTTCGCCGGACTACTTCGGCGGAAGTTACGACCGATATGACGTTTACGACAGTCAGAACAGGCGATGGAAAATCATGTTCGATGCAAGCATAAGATGCACGACTAAGGACGGCACTCCGGCTTCCAAAAAATATTCTGTTGAGATTGTGACTCCGATTTTGGAATATGAAGATATGGCTTTGCTTCAGGAGGTTGTGCGTTCTGTTCGGCGAAGCGGCGGTATTTGTAATGAGTCGACGGGAATTCATATCCACATTGATTTTGAGCCGTATAATCCGCAAAAACTGCGTAATCTGGTGAATATTTTTGCAAGTAAAGAAGATATGCTGTATCAGGCTTTGCAGGTGGATTCAAACCGTGAAAGCACTTACTGCAAAAAAGTTGACAAGCATTTCCTTGAAGAATTAAACAAGAAAAAGCCAAAGGATTTGGAAACTATTAAACGGCTGTTGTACGGCGATGACCGTGAATATCACTCACATTACGACTCGTCCCGGTATCGATGTTTGAACTTACATTCGGTGTTTACTGATAACAATATTGAGATAAGGGCGTTCAACAGTTCGTTAAATGCTGGTGTGCTGAGAGCATATATTTCACTGGTTTTGGCGGTCAGCAATCAGGCTCTGACTCAGAAGTCGGCAAGTCCACGTGTGGCGCAGAGTGAGAATCCACGGTATACTTTTCGTTGCTGGCTGATTCGCATTGGATTAAACGGTGACGAGTTTAAGAACTGTCGCAAGCACTTACTTTCGCATTTTGAGGGCAATATAGCGTGGCTTCACCCCGAAGATGCAATTAAGCAGAGGGAACGTCTGAAAGCTGAGAGAATTGCCGTACGTGAGAAGCGTGTTGAGCCCGTGAGGGAGGTTCGGCAGCAAGCCGATAACTTATCCGATGAAAATTCAGAGCCGACAGTGAGCGAATATGACGAGGATTTGGAACAGGAAGAAACGTTTGAAATGAGTATGTAACGGAGGTCAAAATGAGTAAAAAACAGCTGTATATCGCCTATGGAAGCAATATCAATCTGAAACAGATGGCGTACCGATGTCCGCATTCCAAAGTTGTGGGAACATCCGAAATCAATGACTTTGAACTGGAGTTCAGAGGAGTTGCAACGATTGTTCCGAAAGAAAATATGAAAGTGCCTGTATTAATCTGAGAGCTTGACGAAAGGGATTTGCCCGTATTAAACAGATACGAAGGTTGCCACAGTTTCTATAGACAGGAAAAAATGTCCTTTGAACTTGACGGAAAAACGTATAAAGGAATGGCGTATCTGATGAATCGTGGAACGATCTCTCCTCCGAGTCCGCAGTATTACAACACAATTTTGCAGGGTTACAGAGAAAACAGTTTGGATGAATCCCATCTGGAAACAGCACTGGAAAATTCAATTTATCATGAGCAAATAATAGAAGAAATTGATGAAGATTATGATTTTGACGATGATTTGCAGATGAAATTTTAGGAGGCTGACATTATGAAGTATAAAGGATTTTTTGTTAAAATTACTCCCGATAAAAATCTGTCGAGAGAAGATAAGAATGGCGAAATAGTTACTTGTGAAGGATTCACAATTGAGATCTTTTCAGATGAATCTGAAAAGCTTGAAATTGATGTTTTTTCTGCTGCGGTTGATTTTGAACTGCTTAAAAACAGCATCGAAGAAGCGAAACAGTTCGCTAAAGATTACATTGACTGCGAGGAAAAAGAGTATCAGAGGATGATTGATGAATTCAGCGGGAAGTCCGAATAAAATTTGTCTGTGGTACTTGATTTTATGTCTGAAAAATGATATACTTATATCATGAAAGAACGGAGGTGCGGTTTATGGGTATTTATCTGAATCCGAGTAATGTGGATTTTTACAACGCTGTGAATCATTCACAGATTTATGTAGACAAAACGGAACTGATTAAATATACAAATAAAGTTCTGTTTGGGGAGCAGAAATTCATTTGCGTCAGCCGTCCGAGAAGATTCGGAAAGTCAATGGCAGCGAATATGCTGACAGCTTACTACAGCTGTGGCTGTGATTCAAAAGAAATGTTCAGCCGACTGAAAATTGCAGAAGCAGAGTCATTTGAAAAGCACCTGAACAGGTATAATGTGATTCATATCAATATGGTCAACTTTTTGGGTGAATCACAGGATATTGATGAAATGATTGGATTTATTGAAGAGGATCTGATAGACGAACTTAAAAATGAATATCCTGATGTTCGTTATCCCAGACGTGAAAATTTAATAAAAGTCATAGCTGCAATTTTTTCACAGACGAATATTCCTTTTATTTTTATAATCGACGAGTGGGACTGTATTTTCAGAGTTCATAAAAGTGACGAAAAATCTCAGACAAAGTATCTTAATTTTTTAAGGAATCTTCTGAAAGATCAGAGCTATGTTGCACTTGCATACATGACCGGAATCCTGCCGATAAAAAAGTATGGCGAGCATTCAGCGATAAATATGTTTACAGAAATTGCTATGACAAATCCACGTGAACTTGCGGAATTTACAGGTTTTACGGAAAGCGAAGTAAAGGCATTGTGCAATGAATACGGGATGCCTTTTGATGAAACTAAACGCTGGTATGACGGATATAATTTAAAGGGAGTTTCTATCTATAATCCACGCTCCGTTGTTATGTCGATGACAGGACATGATTATGATAATTACTGGACTTCAACTGAAACTTATGAGGCACTGAAAATCTACATTGAGATGAACTTTGACGGATTGAAAGATAAGGTTACGCAGTTGATAGCAGGCGAAAAAATTGAAATAAATCCCGGAAAATTTCAGAATGATATGACGACGCTAAGAAGTGCGGATGATATTTTTACTCTTCTGGTTCACCTTGGATATCTGACATATGATTTTTATACTAAACAGGTGTGGATTCCGAACAGCGAAGTTGCTCAGGAATTTGTAAATTCCATTGAGGACGGCGGTTGGGAAGAAGTTGTGAAAGCGATAAAATCATCAGACGAACTTCTGAAAGCTACACTGAACTGCGATGAAGAAAAAGTTGCAGAGCTGATAGACAAGGCACACAGCGAAAATACATCGATTCTGAAGTACAATGATGAAAACTCGCTGTCCTGTGTAATTTCGATTGCATATTATTCCGCACGAAAAACTTATACTATCGAACGTGAACTTCCTGCCGGAAAAGGCTATGCCGATTTGGTTTTCAGACCGAGAAAAAACAACAGTAATCCTTCAATGATTGTGGAACTCAAATATGATAAGTCTGTCGAAGGTGCATTGGAACAGATTAAGAAAAAGCAGTATACCGACTGCCTGAAAGATTACAGCGGCGAAATTCTGCTGGTCGGAATCAATTATGACAAGGACAGCAAATGTCATAATTGCAGGATTGAAAAAACAGTTTTATAGAATCATACAGCTGAATAACGCTTACAAAGCACATGAATGTAAAAAATTCATGTGCTTTTTTGTGATTATGCCAATTGTTTTTTGAAGGAAACAGTCGGTTTTTTATTTTCAGAGAAAAGGACGGATAGGACATGATAAAGATAACTGTACAGTATAATGACCGTTTAAAAA
>CAZTUV010000132.1:0-5787 GCA_964616595.1 uncultured Alistipes sp. | reverse complement strand
TGTCAATATTATACCTGTATTTTGAAAATTCAGCCATATAAACAGTATCTGTATGAATAGTCGGAGCTACAAAAACAGTAAACACTTTTATTCCATGATATTTTTCAACCGCTTCATTCAAATGTCTGGTTATAGCTGGAATTTCATTGGTAGCCTGTGTTCTTCCGTTCATCAATGTAACCTCAACCAACGGGTTACAATCTAAATCGAAACACTCTATATCAGCCATTCCGCCAGCAGCTGTAAAAGTTGGTATTCCCTCATCATCAGCTTTATAATTAGGCTTAACAATCAAATTTTCAAACTGTTGTTTCAATGCGATACTTACAAGAAACTCAAATCTTGTAGGCTTATCTATAATTTTAAGAACAGAATCTTTACTTTCGTTACGACCACAAGCTATATTCAGTTCGTTATATATGTACTCTTTGCTGTGATTTTTAGCCCATTCGACTATAGTTTTTTCTTTAATCTCATCAGCACTTACAGGCTCACTATGAGCAAGTGACAAGATATTAGCATCTATTTGGCTTATGTATTCAAAATACTCCACTTTGCTGGAATATTCTTTTATAGATGAGTAGTTCGCAAGAATATATTCAATCCTTGCATTTTCAAATGAGTTGAAATCAATAAATCTTCCGTTTCCCCTAAGAGAAATAACACCAGTAATACGCATTTTTCTGATAAATTCATCAACAGATTCTGTAATAATCTGAGACATCTTAAAACGTTTTTTCTTTGATTCATCAGCATTAAGTATTTTTAGACATATTTCATATATGGTTTCATCACCGTATGTGAACTTATACTTTTTACGAAGCGACTTTATTTCCTTATAAAGTGCTTCTGAATCGTTATCTTTCCAACATATTACAAGTGGTAACTCTTTTCTGAAAATTCCTGCTCCGTTCTCTTCTTTATCATCTTTCAGCTTTTTTATAACGTTTAACAAAAGTGGCAGTGGTACGTTAGTATTGGCATTTTTTCTGAA
This sequence comes from uncultured Alistipes sp., assembly GCA_964616595.1. Classification (GTDB taxonomy): domain Bacteria; phylum Bacillota; class Clostridia; order Oscillospirales; family Ruminococcaceae; genus Ruminococcus. Next base: position 4,793 of record CAZTUV010000132.1, on the reverse strand, counting down.
TGGATTATTTGTCTGATATTTCATAAGAGCGTTCAAGAAAACACTCTGAAATTTTTCATAATCATAAGGAATTTCTCTCATTGCATCTATAAGCATATGCCCTGTAGTTGAAATTTGGATAGGCTTATTCATTTCGTAATAAATAAAACCAAATTCCATTGCCAGCTTATACCATGTATCAAAACGAGAAGCCCAACCTTTTTCGAATCCAGCTTCTTTATGGTTTTGCGGACTATTTTCGATTATATATTCTGCTTCCTCTACAGAAAAAACGTCCTCACTGTTATATATTTCTTTTAACTTTAATTCTTTGCCTACAATATTCGGTTTATAGAGTTTATTCATAATAATACTTAAAGTTACTTTATGTATTATTTCATCTGTTAAAATCTGTCCCTCGAATGGCAATATGCATTTTAAGAAATCAACTATTCTGGCTGGATTCCTCATTGTTGTTGAAAACGATAGTGGCTTATACTCTTTATCTCTTTCATTAGACATAAAAATTCTCCTCAATAATTTTTTACTAAAACTTCATATGAATCTTTTTGAGTATTATCATGATAGCTTATATAATTGCTGTTTATTCGTATAATATCATATTTTTTTGCCCAGCTACAAAATAACTCGTTAACTCGTTCTTTATGTCTTATAACATTAGATACTGCAAATCTAATACCATTTGTATTAAGTTTGTCAAGAAGATTAATCAATCTAATTTCACATTCTTCATTCCACAACTTATTATATTCACTTGATGTAATCAGATAAGGAGGGTCTAAATAAATAAAATCCTTGTTTGTTGGATTAATTTTATCAATAAAATCTTGAAAATCCATATTAAAGAATCTAATTTCTTTATCCACAGCATACTCAAAATATTCATTCAATGCATTAACAACGTTGTTATTAAAATCAACATTTCCAACTGGTAAATTAAAATCTCCGTTTCTGTTGAATCTAAGCATCCTGTTAAACCCATAAATCAACAGAAGATACAGTTTAATCAATTCATTTTTATTACTGTTAAAATCATTTCTAAGGTTAATATACGAATTTTTATTATACTTTGCATAATACGTTTTTACATATGATTTTTTATACTCATCAGGAACACAATACCCTAAAAAGGATGCCGAAAGATTGTATTCTTCAATAACAGACTGAATATCACTCCAAAACTTATCTGTATCCTTACTACATAACAATAAAAATTTATGAAGTTCAATCATATAGTAATCAATATCATTGAGAAGATATTCATCAGCAGAAACATTCATAAACACACTTCCACCGCCACAAAACGGTTCTATAAATCTTTCAATGTTATCTGGGAAGTATTTTTTTAATTGTGAAACTAGTTTAAATTTATCCCCAACATAAAAAAACGGAGACCGTCTTATCTGTTCAGCAGTTTTAACGGACACGTCACTTCACCTCAACTATAAAAATTAATTCCTTGTGGTTATCAAATTCTGTTTTTCCTGCATTGAAAAAATTATGTTTTTTCTCAAACTTTTTAACTTCTCCACGAGCCGATAGAATACTCTCAATATCCGAAAGTGTCATCTTATTTTTTGAAGAACCGCTTTTTGAGTTATACGTATTATTATATGAAACTACAATATACCTACATTGAAGACTATTTATCAACTCGGCAAAAAAATTTTTTGCTGAACTCTTGCAATATTCGCTCATATTTTCTGGAGCAGGTTTCAATGCAACTCCAAAAAGTTCTGGTTTCTTCCAACAAGCAATATTTTCAAGGACATGATAAAAACGACTGTATTGTCTTGAATTATACGGGGGGTCAATATAAACTATATCTGCATTGATTTTCTTTGCAAGTTCATTTGCATCTTCACGATAAATATGAATATCAGATTTTGTGGAATATAGATAAATCAAGTCAAACTGAAATCTGTCGGGAATATCATGACCCTTTATATAGGCATCATAATGTCCAACAGTATTAGCCGACTTATCTGCTGAATACAAAAGTGAAGCAATTAAAATTGCTTTCTCCCTGTGATTAAATAAAAGAGAGTTTTCTTCTATGTATTCTCTTATATATCCTATTTTCTTGGCATCATTCACAGAGAAAAATTTATTGCCAAAATTAACAGAAACATAATTTTCTTCTATATCGTCGCTGTCAATATTTTTAAATATCAATTTATAATGCTCTATTTTATTGGCATCATATTTTTCATTACTAAAAAAAGCTGTGTATATTATTTCATTTGAATAAAGGAAATCATTTATAGCAATATTTTTCATATCATTAATCATCGTATATGATATAACGCCTGTACCAGCAAAAATATCACAAAATGAATCTCCATGACAATTTTCAATTATTAAATCATGTATCCATTGAGATAACTTATACTTGCTCCCTGTATATCTTCTGTTCCAAATATCAAACATTCTGTACCTCTACTTAAAATTTCAAACATATCTAAATATTCACATTAATTATAGCATATTCAGATGGAGAAGTCAAGATAAAATTAAATAATTAACAGGGCTTCCGCATGAAAAATCCGGGAAATTTGTGCAAAGTGACATAAATAAACGCTTATAATTGTTACCTTTGAGGAGTAAAATCATTTTGTTAATAGTAAACACCTCATGGAATAGTGAAGATACGCTGTAAAGTTTTGATTAAGCCAAAGAAAAATATACAATATCATCTATTTCAATCGTCAATTCCTCTAATATAAGCATCTTTTCTTGTGCATATTCAACAAACTTTAGAGAAATTTTCATGCGGAAGCCCTGAAATAATTAATTTATAACTACACACTAAAAATTAAGGAGCAGGTTCTATTCCTGCTCCTGCTTTTAATAAAAATCAATATAACTGGAATCTACCCAGCCATAATAGTCACCGTCATCGGAATCCCACAATTCATACCATGTAATGCCATAATTATCACAAGCATTTTTCGCTGTTACGTGCCATGTATCGCCCAAACTATTTCTTACTTTACCGACTGCTCCGCCGTTTACAACATAGTCTGTTGTAAATCCTGCAACTGTTCCGCCATGACAATTTATCTGCCCTTTCATATTATCTACAGGATAGGACATACCGCCTGTCTGAATTGTTCCGCTTGCATCTGCTGGAATATCACAAGTTATAATATCTCCTGACACTCCTGAATCACTATATGGTGTGACATAAACAACACTTGGAGGTTGTGCAAACGGATTAAAATTCATTTCAATATAATCACCGAAATCTTCTTTTGAATAAAATTCTGTATCACTTGTGTACTCCTGATTCTGTATCTGAACTGATACAGAAGAAAAATCGCCGTCCAGATACAAACGAATATTAGAGCCGTCATGTCCTGAAAGAGCATAGGTTTCCACATATCCATTGACATAAGGTTTATCATCAGAAATTTCACCGACAGTTTTACTTATTAAAAATACACCTGAATCATCGGGATAAGAAACAGTTTCACCTTCAAACATATCTAAACCATAAGTTGTAATCGTACCTCCAAGAACGACCTCACCTGCTTTTGCACCAGTTACCTCAACTTTTACAAGCGAGTCATAAGTATAAATCGTTTCTGTTTCAATATTTACATTACCGTTACTGCATGTTAAATTGCTAAGAACTGCAACTCCTACATGACCGCCCAGTTGTAAACCCGCTTCTTTGATAAGTTCATCTGCTTCAAAAGTAATACTATATGTTTTATCGTCTGATTTTTCTCTAGTTGTCGTAATCGGAACAGTCGTTGTATTTTCTTGCGTTGTAACAGATTTTGTAGTAACTACAGTTTAAGATTCCTCTGCTGTCTCAGCATTCATATTAAAAGATGAAACAAGTAAATCATTATCAAGGAAATCAGCACTTTCCAAAATTTCACCTGGAATATTATAATCAGAAAGTTTTTCACTTCCTGAATCATAATAATCAGAGGCTTTCAAAAGTAAATCGTCATTCAATTTTATTTCAGAGGTATGCTGATATCCTGCATAACAAAAAGATATATAAATACAATTATCACCTTTAGATAAAATTTCCTGAGATTCTCTGCTCAGACGTTCAAACTTTTCTTTATCTTCGTCTTCAATGCTTAAATTTCCGCCTGATACACCACATTCATAAACCTTATTATCCTTATAGGTATAAATTATATATTCAGCATCTTTTATATTTCTTCCTATATGAATAATTAGCTCAGGTATATCATCATTGTTTATATCAGTTATATAGTATTCCCTGTATGTAAAGTTATTCTCAGTATCTTCTTGATTGCAGGCGTTAAGAATACTTCTGTAATCATCTGCAATTTTATTATCATTGGAATATTCTGTAGTTATTGATGCTGTTGTTTCTTTTGATTTATCTGCATTTTCTCTTTGCCTTTTTTCTGATATTGTATTATCTGTTTCAATTTCTTCAAGAGATGGATTTATAAAAGACTTTTCAGTTATTTTATATGCAAAATAACGATGGTCTAAAGATACGACAAAGGTTTCTTCAGGGCTTTTTTTACTACTGGACAAAGAATTACGTTCAATATATATTTTATGTTTACCAGTTGTCATATATAAATCGAAATTTTTACTTTCATCAAGTTTTACTTTTCCGACCTTTTCATCATCTACATATACACTAAAAGAAGTATATTTCTTCCAATCATCTTTATCATATTGAATTTCTATGTATGTCCAAACAGGTATATTTTCCTGTATTTCAATACTGGAATCTGATGTAGTATCATTATTTGCACTGCAACCAATAATAGCATTACAAAATATTAAGA
>CAZTUV010000131.1:0-5843 GCA_964616595.1 uncultured Alistipes sp. | reverse complement strand
ACAAAGCATTGTTGAAACCATAGATATAACTGACGCCATATCTTTTGTAATATATTCACCGGACTCATATAAATCAGCAAGTTCAGTGCCTTTAAGTATAACTACTGGATATATTCTTACAGTATCAGGATTTATTTCTATAAAAGATTTCATAGTATGAATCTCATCAGAAAAATCGCTCTTATAAAGTCCGACCATCATTTGTAAGCCCAGTTCAAAACCATGTTCCTTTATTAATTTACTTGCTCTATAAACATCTTCAACAGTATGTCCACGCCTGTTAGCCTCAAGTACTATGTCAGACATCGACTGTGCACCGAGTTCAATAGCAGTAACGCCATAACTTTTAAGGATTTCCAGAACCTCATTATCAATACAGTCCGGACGTGTAGAAATTCTTATACCATGAAATTTCCCGTCACCAACAAACTGAAATGCTGTTTCCAGTAACTGTAACATATATTTTCTTGGAATCGCCGTAAAACTTCCACCAAAAAAAGCTATTTCAGTATTTTCAGGAGAATATATTTCCGTAAGTGCCTTCTGACATATCTCAAAAACTTCATCAGCCGTTGGTGATTTTCCCGCACCACTTATAGTGTGCTGATTACAAAAACTACATTTATTCGGACAGCCGTTATGTGGTATAAAAATGGATATATTACTATGCTTCATAGCCCATAAGTTCCAGAGCCTCTTTTGCAGCAAGTTGTTCAGCTTCCTTTTTGCTTCTGCCCTTACCCTTTCCTATTACTTGTGAATTAAGCCTTACTTCTACTACAAAACGTTTATTATGGTCTGGGCCTTCTGCACCTATCAACACATATTCCACTTTTTCTTCAGGATTTTTTTGAACGACTTCCTGCAATACTGTTTTAAAATCACTGAACGCCGGTTTATCCGGATGCTGGACATCTGATGGCATAAAACGTAAAATATGTTTGCTTACTGGTTTGATTCCGCCGTCAAGATAAATTGCAGCTATAACAGCCTCAAACGCATCTGCAAGTATTGAAGTACGTTCACGACCGCCAGTATTTTCCTCGCCTTTTCCAAGAAATAAAAATTCGCCTAAATTTATCTGTTTAGCAAAGACATACAAAGACTTTTCACATACAAGCGACGCACGAACTCTTGTAAGTTCGCCTTCTGCAACATTAAGATTTTTATACAGATAATCAGAAACTACTATTGATAAAACACTATCACCCAAAAACTCCAGACGTTCATTGCAACTTGTAGGATTTTTTCTTTCATTTGCATATGATGAATGAGTTAATGCCTGAATAATTAACTTTTTATTTTTAAATGTATAGCCTAAAATTTTTTCAAATTTTTCAATTCTGTCCATTATCATTTGACTCCTTTGAAATTTTTGATACTTGTAAAGCATAATTTTCTATTACTCCAGAGACATCTGTTTTTACGCATTTTTTTGCCTGTCTTATTGCATTAAAGAACGCCGTTCTGTCCGAACTGCCATGGGCTTTAATTACAGGCTTTCTTACACCAAGAAGTACAGAGCCTCCGACTTCTTTATAATCCATTTGTTTTCTGAAAACTTTTATTTTACTCAACGAAAACATTGCACCAATTTTACCTGTACCCGAAAAAATCCATTTAAGTTTTCTGCTAAAGAAAGAACCCATTCCTTCATAGAGTTTAAGAGCAATATTACCAGTAAATCCATCTGTAACAACAACCTGAACTTTACCTTCAGGCATATCACGTGCCTCAATATTTCCTGTAAAATTAAGACCAGATTTTTCCAGCAACTTATATGATTCTATTTCAAGTTCACGGCCCTTTGTTTCTTCCATACCTATGTTAAGAAGAGCCACTTTAGGTTTTTTTATTCCCATTACTTTTTCCATATAAGCACTGCCCATGATTGCGAACTGCACAAGCATATCCGGACGACACTCTGTATTTGCTCCGGCATCAAGAAGTATGAAACTCCCCTTATCTGCCGGCAAAATCGGTGCTGGTGCGATACGCTTTATACCTTTGATACGCTTAACCACAAATGTTGCTCCCATTACTAAAGCACCAGTACTTCCGGCTGAAACAAAAGCATCTCCTTTTCCGTCGGCAAGTAACCGAAGCCCTATTGCCATTGAAGTATTTTTACCAGATTTTATAATTTCCTTTGGTTCTTCATGTATATCAAAGACTTCAGTAGTATGTACGATTTCAATGCCATCAAGATTAATCTGATTTCTTTTTGCACAGGAACGTATTTTTTTTTCATTACCTGTAAGTATTATTCCAACTCCTAATTCTGCAACTGCTCTTTCACAGCCCTTTACGACCTCAAGCGGTGCATAATCTCCGCCAAAAGCGTCAACTATAATTTTCATAGTTAATCCTTTCCAATTCACATTTAAGCGAATTAATGGCACGTTCCGCATAAACTCCATATTTTATTTTTTTATCTTTTATTCTTGTTCCAATATCCGGAAGTATACCCATATTAGCACCCATGGGCTGAAACTTTCCTGAATTATATGGGTCACTTATATATGCAGACAAAGCACCGGTCATTGTATCTATCGGAAGTTTAAGTGGTTCAAGATTCTTCAGGCGTCTTACAATTGAAATTCCAGCAATAAGACCGCTTGATGCTGATTCCATATAGCCCTCAACTCCGGTTATCTGCCCTGCAAAATATATATCAGGATTTGTTCTCATAGAAAAATCCGCATTAAGCAATTCAGGACTATTTATAAATGTATTTCTATGCATAACTCCATAACGCATAAATTCAGCATTTTCAAGACCAGTTATCATAGAGAAAACTCTTTTTTGTTCACCAAATTTCAGATTGGTCTGAAAGCCTACCAAATTAAAAAGAGTACCCTCACGATTTTCACGACGCAACTGCACAACTGCATATGGACGTTTACCTGTTTTTTTATCAGTGATACCGACGGGTTTCAAAGGACCGAAACGCATTGTATCAATTCCCCTTGATGCTAAAACCTCAATTGGCATACACCCCTCATATACACTGAACGGGTGTGTTTCAAAGTCTTTTAACTGGACTTTTTCAGCTGAAATCAATGCTTCATAAAATGCCAGATATTCTTCTTTATCCATTGGACAATTTATATAATCTGCCTCTCCCCTGTCATATCGTGATGCATAGAAAACTTTATTCATATCAAGGCTATCTGCGGTAACAATAGGGGCTGCTGCATCATAAAAACTCAGTCCCTCACCGCAAAGTGCCTTTATATTTTCAGCCATTGCTCCAGATGTAAGAGGCCCTGTGGCAATTATTGTAATACCTTTTGGAATTTCAGTAACTTCACCGTCAACGACTTCAATTAAAGGGTGTGTTTTTATTTTTTGTGTAACACTATCAGAGAATTTTGTTCTGTCAACTGCCAATGCACCACCGGCTTCAACTGAATTTTCCTTTGCACAAGGCACGGTCAATGAACCCAACATTTCCATTTCATATTTAAGCAATCCGCCGGCTGATTCAATTCGTGATGCCTTAAGCGAATTGGAACAAACAAGTTCAGAAAAGCCGCTATATTTATGTGCAGGAGAATATTTCTGAGGTTTCATCTCATAAAGACGAACATTTATACCATTCCGGGCAATTATCCATGACGCCTCACAACCTGCAAGCCCTGCACCAATTACATTTACTGTCATTTCTTCAACTCTCTTTCATAACCGCAGTCAGTATTTTCACATACAAGTCTGCCTTTTTTTCCGCCTTTAACAAAAAGATTTTTACCACAATCAGGACAGACTTCCTTAGACGGAACGTTCCATGTCATAAAGTTACATTCAGGGAACTTTTCACAACCATAAAAAGTTCTGCCTTTCTTTGACTTTTTCACCAACATTTTCCCGCCACAGCATGGACAATTTCCTTCAGTTTCAGTTACAAGCTGTTTAGTGTTCTCACATTCCGGAAACCCAGGACAAGCAAGAAACTTTCCATATTTTCCGAATTTTATTACCATATTACGTCCACAGAGTTCACATATGATATCAGTTTCTTCATCAGGAATTTTCACACGTTTTCCTTCCATAGCTGTTTCTGCTTTATGGAGGGTTTCAGAAAAGTCATCATAAAATTCATGTAATGTTGCAATCCAGTTTTTATTACCATGTTCAATTTCATCAAGATTGCTTTCCATTTCAGCTGTAAACTTTGCATCAACTATTTTTTCAAAATGTTCTTTCATAAGTTTGGTAGTAACTTCTCCAAGAGCCGTGGGGCGAAGTGTTTTACCGTCACGTTCAACGTATTGACGTGTTGTAATGGTTGTAATTGTTGGAGCATAGGTACTTGGACGACCTATACCGTTTTCCTCAAGCATTTTTATGAGTGATGCCTCAGTATATCTTGCGGGTGGTTGTGTAAAATGTTGATTTCCACCAATCGAAACAATACTTAATATGTCATTATTATTTATAACAGGAAGTTCTTTTTTTCCGCTATCCGAATCACTTTCAGTATAAAGAACCATAAAGCCATCAAACTTTACTGAATATCCAGAGGCTCTGAATATACAATTATCAGCTTCTATTTCAACGGAAGTAGTATCAAGCAATGCATTTGACATCTGACTTGCAATAAATCGTTCCCATATAAGTTTATATAATTTATACTGGTCACTTGTAAGACTATCTTTAACACGTGCAGGGGTAAGTTCCGGAGTAGATGGACGAATGGCTTCATGAGCGTCCTGAGCGTTCTTACCGGACTTATATTCTCTTGGCTTATCCGGAAGATACTGACTCCCATAAACAGTATTTATATATTGTTCTGCTGATGTTCTGGCTTCTGCTGAAACCCTCAGGCTATCTGTTCTCATATAGGTTATAAGACCCACTGCTCCAATTCCCTCAATATCCACGCCCTCATAAAGTTCCTGAGCGGTTTTCATGGTACGTTTTGAATTAAAGTTCAATTTTTTCGATGCATCTTGTTGCATAGTTGAAGTTATAAATGGTGGAGCAGGCTGTTTTTTAGTAACACGTTTTTTTACAGATATAACCTTAAATTCTGCATTTTCAAGTCTTTTAAGAATAGCATCAGCGTCGGCCTTTGACGAAATTTGTATTTTATTTTCATTTTTTTTGCCTGACTGGTCGGGAACTTCAATTTTCATACCATCAACCGATGAAAGAGATGCCTCAAAAGTTTTATCTGATGAAGGCACTTTTAACACCGCATCAATTGACCAGTATTCCATAGGTTTAAATTTTTTTATAGTTTCTTCCCTGTCAACTATCATACTCACAGTTACAGACTGAACACGCCCTGCTGAAAGTCCTCTTTTTACTTTTTTCCAAAGAAACGGACTAAGTTCATATCCGACAAGTCTGTCAAGTATTCTTCGTGCCTGCTGAGCATTTACAAGGTCTATATCAATTTTATGGGGAGTACTCATGCCATTTTGAACACCTGTTTTAGTAATTTCATTAAATGCCACTCGGTTATTATCATTCATATCAAGATTAAGCATTTGTGCAATATGCCATGAAATTGCTTCACCCTCACGGTCAGGGTCAGTTGCAAGATAAACCTTATCACATTTTTTAGAATATTTACGTAGTTCTTTTATAACATCTTCCTTGCCCTTCATATCAACATATTGAGGTGCAAAATCATTTTCCTTATCAACGCCCATTTTTGATTTTGGAAGGTCACGGATATGTCCCATTGATGCAATAACTTCATATCCTGAACCCAAATACTTTTTTATTGTTTTTGCTTTAGCTGGTGATTCTACTATAACTAAATCTGGCATTTTGCTGTTTCCCCTTTCAATTTTTTATATTACAGAAATTCCATTAAATACATTATAATATCT
>CAZTUV010000130.1:0-5924 GCA_964616595.1 uncultured Alistipes sp. | reverse complement strand
ATATTATATAAAAAAAGTCCAGATTTATACTGGATCTTTTTCAACAGACTGAGAGCAGGCATAATAACCTGCTCATTTTTTTTTATATTGTTTCTTTTCGTATAACTGTTCCTGACGAAAAATTTTGTTCAGACTTAAATGAAAACTTCATCATAGCATGGTTAGCTGTCTGAATTTCGTTACCATTTTCATCATAGATAGTATTGAGAGTAAGAACCACTGGTTTTCTGGAAGGAGAGAGAAGTTCAACAGTATCACCAGCAAAAAACTTATTTCTCTGAGTACAATATACTATACCGTTTTCGCATTTTTCAACAACTGCTACAACATCATAATTGCGAATATATCCACTATTTTCATAATATTGAGAGTTATCAGGCGTACCAAAGAAGAACCCGTTGCAATACTTCCTATGACTAACCTTATAGACTTCATCACGAATCCAGTCTGGAAGAACAAAGTTATCCGGATTTCTGTAATATTCATCAACTGCCATTCTATAAGCATTTGTAACAACTGTCACATAATAAGCAGATTTTGCACGCCCTTCAATTTTAAGGCTGTCGATGCCTGCCTGTGCAAGTTTATCAATATGTTCAATCATGCACATATCCTTAGCATTAAGTATATATGTACCTTTTTCGTCCTCAAATATCGGGAAAAATTGGTCTGGTCGCTTTTCTTCAACAAGATGATATCCCCAACGGCACGGCTGAGCACATTCACCCCGATTAGCATCACGATTAACAAGGTATTGTGAAAGCAGACACCTTCCCGAAAACGAGACACACATAGCACCATGAACAAAAGCTTCAATTTCCATATCAGGATTTGTTTTGGCACGGATTTCAGCTATTTCATCAAGTGACAGTTCTCTGGCAAGGACAATTCTTTTAGCCCCCATATCATATAATTCACGAGCTGTCACATAATTTACAATGCCCATCTGAGTTGAAATATGTATTTCCATGTCAGGAGCGTATTTTTTTATTAATGAAAGAAGTCCGATATCTGCAACTATAAGTGCATCTACTTTAGCCTCAACGGCCTCACGGACAAATTGTTCAAATTGTGGAATCTCATTGTTTCTTGGAAGAGTATTACAGGTAAGATATACCTTTACATTTTTTGAATGTGCCAGTTCAACGGCATTTACAAGTTGTTCAAAATCAAAGTTAAGAGGTGACGACCTCATACCGAATTGTTTCCTGCCAAGATAAATAGCATCTGCACCATAATTCAGAGCAGAATTGAATCTTTCCACGTCACCGGCCGGAGCAAGAACCTCAAGTTTCCTCATAATCTTCGTCCTCCTTTTCAGCCTCTTCAGCCAATGAAGACGCTATATATTCATCTACTTGATTTTCAACCATTTCCTGATAAGCATCATGTTCTTCAAGTGTTTCAGAGAAGTAGGTTTGACCAGTATAGATATTTGCAATAAAATAGAAATAATTGCTTTCGACGTTTTCAAGAACAGCATCAATAGCTTCTATACCAGGATTACATATAGCTCCGGGAGGGAGTCCAGGACTAACATATGTATCATAGGAATCAACAATGGTCTTATCATAAACGTCCATTCTGTTCTTTACAAATTCAGCATAATTTGAAGTAGGGTCAGACTGAAGGAGAGGGAATACATCAGAATTTCTAAGTCTGTTCCAGAATACTGATGCAACATAAAGCATTGTATCGGTATTGGCTGCTTCTTTCTGGACCACAGATGCAAAAGTTATAAGTTCATCAAGAGAGAGTCCAAGACTTTCCATTTTAGCATATCTTTCATCTGTCATTTTATTATTAAAGTTTAAGTAAATTTTTTGGCAAACTTGTTCTGGTTCCATATTTTCATAGAAAAAATATGTATCAGGGAACAGATAGCCTTCCATACGATAGAATTTAAGGGAAGTATCCGTAGGAAGTCTATCTTCAAATTCAAATCCAAGACCACCGGAATTGAAATAGAAAATAAATTCATCAGCAGAGCAGACAGAATTTTGTTCAAGAATCTGAGCGGCATCATATATAGTACAGCCCTCTGGAAATGTCACTTCAACAGTTACTTGTTTTTCCTCATCAATGGTTGTAAGTTCATCAATAATGGTTTCGTAAGCCATGTCAGGACGCACGAAATGTTCACCGGCGATATAGCTTGAATCTGAGCCTCTGAGCCTGCTAAACAACTGGAAACATTTAGGAGATTTTATAATATTTTCTTCTTTAAGAATTTCAGAGATTTCTTCAGTCGTAGCACCTTCAGGAATCACAATAAGGTATGTGGTATCACTTTTACCGATACCGAGCATATCACGTCCAAAAGCTATAATTACAAGTGACAGACAAACAGAAACTGCCAATATAAGTGTTACAAGGATAATAATTCCTGGCAAACGGCTTTTCTTTCTTTTTTTCTTTTTTTTGGACACTTGTTTAACAGGTTGTGTATATTCAGGAGGAGAATAATTTTCATTTATATAAGTGGTTCCCTCATGAATATTTTCATCTGAATCGTTTTCAAAATATTCATTATTCTGCATGGCAGAGTACCTTCCTTTCTGGAGTAACAATATAATCAGCTCTCACATCATAAGATGTTATGGGAAGATTGTCTGTAATAAGTTCCTCATAAGAGAGAGCAATTTTCAATACTTTTGGAAATTTTTGCAAAAATCTGTCATAATATCCGCCACCATAGCCAAGCCTTGCTCCATTGGGAGTAAATGCAAGTCCTGGAAGAACGCATAAAGTTTTATCATCTATCGCAGGAGATGGCAGATAATCAGATGGTTCATATATACCATACATACCTTTGTGAAGGTTATCTAAAGATTCTATTTCATGAAAAGTCATAATACCATTTTTGTGTGATATTGGAAAAGCAATAGTATATTTTTTTAAAAGCTTTTCAGCAACAGGAAATGTATTTATTTCTGAACCAAACGACGCATATAACAATATAGTATCAATATTTTCAATAGATTCAAGAAAGTTATTTTGTATAAGAATATCTTTCCGTAACTTATCAGGAATATTCTTTCGTATTTCCAAAAACTTTTTTCGCAATAATTTTTTTTCTTCCATAATCATTTGCAACAGATAGAAACACGTTGTTTCAGGCTTTCTTCTGAAGAAACCACTTTTTCTACAAGTTTAAGACCAAATTCAATAGCTGCACCCGCTCCACAGGCTGTAATAAATATTCCATCTTCTTCAACAAGAGAGTCACCTATCATAGCACCTTCCAGATGGCTTTCAAATCCAGGATAACACACAGCTTTTTTTCCATTAAGCAGACCCTTGTGACCAAGAATTGACGGAGCAGCACATATAGCTCCTATAAACTTATTGTTAAGAACACAATAATCAATAGCATTCTGAACACATTGTGATTTTTCAAGATTAAGAGTACCGGGCATACCGCCAGGAAGTATAATCATTTCAATGGAATCATCAAGTATTATTTCATTTGTATCAGTAACAACTGGTATACCATGTGAACTGGTAATAACCTTTCCATCGACACCAACGGTTATTACTTTTTTTCCGGCACGTCTGAGCATATCTATCGGTGCAATAGCTTCTGTTTCTTCAAAGCCCTCTGCCAAAAATACATAAATCATAAATCATAAATCCTTTCATTTAAAAGTTATTATATATTTGTCAAGAAGAAAAGCCGGATAATAAGAAAGCTTGGATTTCCTAAGACCATCTATTCCCAAATCTTCTTCACGATTAACATATTTGCAATCATATGCAGTTTTTGAAATAAACAAATTATTTATAGCCGTATATATTCCAGCAAAATTTCTGTCAGCTTTTTCTATATGAACGCAAAATGTATTTGAATTAATTTTTTCACCAATAGTTATAGCAGATACCTTTCCATTTATGCGAATAATTCCGCCCGTAAGAGCGAGTTCTTCAAAGTAACTGAAGTAGGTATTTATCGCATATTGTTCAGCTATTGATGAATGAGTCTGAACTTTGTTGTTATAGTCATGGGTGCAGAATGAAATACAATCATCAAAGTCTTTTTCCTGTATCAATGAAAACTCATAATCAAATGACTTAAAATGTGAAAGATGATTCCTTTTTGAATGATATTTTTTACCTTTAAGACTTATTAAATCAGATGAAAGGTATATATAATCTGAATTATCACGGTCATATTCTGAAATAAACTGTTGTGGAAATAATTCATTAAATAAAGCAAGACCGTCTTTGGTAACCCCAGAAATCTGTAAAGGTATATTTAAAGAATCCGTATATTTTTTCAATTCATTAAAAAGTTCATAATAGTTACCACTTCCGGAAGGAAATAAAAAATATGGTTTATTAGCTTCTGTCATAGAACATACCAAATAAAAGTCCTTGTAAAAAGTTATTTTAGAATCTGACAAACGTTTCCATGCCATATTGTTTGCAAATGAGTATTCACAGCCCATAAAATCAGATTTTTCAAGACATTGAGTAATTTTTTCCTTATCTGAAATACCGATATCACGAAATTCAATCATTCTGGATTCTCCGTAATTCTTCAGCATCTTTTTTCATTTGTATCATTTTACCGCAGGACATTTTACCTTCTGGGCATTTGCCCTCTGATACACATGACGCTCCGGCGGTGCTGAATATATTTGGTGCTACCTGAATGCATAGTTTAAGCATTTCATTAGCAACATCACGTATTTCCCATTGAGCACGATTGCAACATCTGTGTTTAAAAAAGTTAAATAATGAACGTACATTCATTGTAACCACTATTTTAGTTTCGCAGGCATTAGGAAGTATAAAACGTGCATCTTCATTAGCCAGTTTACGTGCTTTTGAAAGGGCTGTTTTTTCATCAGTTCCGTTATTTATAAGATTCTTTTTATTATATTCGGTAAGCAAATCAGAAATTTTATTATAGCTTTCAGTAATTGCAGAAATCATTTTCATATATTCTGCCTCTGCTTCCGGAACTTCATGAATAGCAGGTGGTGTAATAAATTCAAAACCGCTTTCATTAACATAGCGTTGACTTTTTTGTGAATATGAAGCTATTCTGTGACGTACAAGCTGATGTGAGCAGGCACGGGAAATACCCTCTATACCAAATGTAAATGAAACATGTTCCATAACGCTTTCATGACCGATAGAAACAAGCATTTTTACATATTCTTTTATTTTATCGTCTGTAAGACCCTCTTTCAGCGAATCGATATCACTACTTGAATAACAAAGCTTTCCGGCAGTAGCTATAAGCCTTTCCGGTTCAGGAGTATGTGAAATAAGAGTTACTTTCATAAAGAAACCTCCATTTTTTAAAAAATACATATAATACTATTTTAACATTTCTAGAACTATAAGTCAAGAAGTGATATAAATAAATCCACGGTTTTTGAATGAGTAAATAAATTATTAACAAACAAATTAAGCAGATATGATATACTAAAGCAAAAAGGAGTAGTATATCATGAAAAAGTTAAGTTTAATGGAAGTAGCAGAAGGAATAGAGGACACACGCAGAAAAAGTGTAATGTATCCGTTAAATGAAATACTGATAATTATGCTTTTAGCGATAGTATGCGGAGCAACATCTTATGCGAAAATAGAAATGTTCGGAAAAAGTAAGGAAGAATGGCTTAAAGGCTTTCTTAAACTTGAAAACGGAATACCTGATGCGTGTACATTCAGAAATGTAATCAAAGAAATTGATACTCAGAAACTGCATATTCTCTTTTGTGAATGGATAAAAAGTGTTGTAAAAGAAATAAAAGGAGTAGTTGCGGCAGATGGAAAACAAGCTCGAAGAACAAAGGACAGTCAAAAAAGACCACTGCATGTAGTAAGTGCTTTTTCACATGAGTGCGGACTGGTTCCTGGGCAAATTGCGTGTGAAGATAAAAGTAATGAAATAACAGCAATACCTGAATTGT
>CAZTUV010000129.1:0-6062 GCA_964616595.1 uncultured Alistipes sp. | reverse complement strand
CTATAATATCATATATTTTTTTTATTGTCAATAGTGATATTTAGTGGTTTTATGCTAAAATATAGATATTGATTAAATAGAAAATATGTTCTTTCAGCTTTACAATACATATTAGTTGTGGTATAATATTATGAAACGAAAAGGAGGCAAAGTATACTATGGAACGTTTTATACTTCATTCAGAATATGCACCGTCTGGTGACCAGCCACAGGCGATTGAAAAACTTGTTCATAATATCGAAAATGGAAAAAAAGAACAAATTCTATTGGGAGTCACTGGTTCAGGAAAGACCTTTACAATGGCAAATGTTATAGCACGCATAAATAAACCGACACTTGTTCTGGCACATAATAAAATACTTGCCTCACAGTTATGTTCAGAGTTCAAGAAGTTCTTTCCGGAAAACGCAGTAGAATATTTTGTTTCATATTATGACTATTATCAGCCGGAAGCATATGTTCCCAGTACGGACAGCTATATCGAAAAAGATTCATCTATAAATGACGAAATAGATAAATTGCGTCATTCAGCTACAACGGCACTTGCAGAACGTCGTGATGTAATAATAGTTGCAAGTGTTTCTTGTATATATTCTCTTGGAAGTCCGGAGGAATACCGTTCAATGGTAGTTTCAATAAGGCAGGGAACTGAAAAATCACGTGACCAGCTGATAAGTGAACTTGTTAAAATCCGCTATGAAAGAAATGATATAGCATTTGAACGTAATAAATTCCGTGTACGTGGCGATGTAGTGGAAATCTTTCCGTCAAAGTCAAACGATTCTGCTATACGTGTAGAATATTTCGGCGATGAAATAGACAGGATTTCTGAAATAAATGCCATTACAGGTGAGGTGAAGTCTGTTTTAAGTCATGTGGCTATATTTCCGGCATCTCATTATGTCGTGGGAGACGAAAAAATAGAATCTGCAATTAATGAAATAGATAGAGAACTTTCAGAACGCATAGATTATTTTACAAGTAACAACAAGTTTATTGAAGCTCAGAGAATTGAACAACGTACTCATTATGATATGGAAATGTTGCGTGAAGTTGGTTATTGCAGTGGTGTTGAAAACTATTCAAGAATACTTTCGGGTCGACCTGCCGGAAGTACTCCGTTAACACTGCTTGACCATTTTCCTGATGATTTTTTGCTTATTGTTGATGAAAGTCATGTTACATTACCACAGGTCAGAGCAATGTATGCCGGAGATTATGCAAGAAAAAATACACTTGTTGAATACGGTTTCAGATTGCCGAGTGCTTTTGATAACAGACCTCTTAATTTTGAGGAATTTAATTCACATATAAATCAGGCAATATATGTAAGTGCTACTCCTGGAAAAATAGAACGTGAAAAAACTGATATAATAATTGAACAGGTTATAAGACCTACCGGACTGGTTGACCCTGAAATAATAGTCAAACCTACACTTAATCAGATAGATGATTTATTATCAGAAATCAATATCCGTACTGCTGAAAATGAACGTGTATTAATTACAACTCTTACAAAGAAAATGGCTGAAGACCTTACAGAATATTATGAACGCCTAGGAGTTAAGGTTCGCTATATGCATCATGATATTGATACTATCGAACGTATGGAAATTATAAAGGATTTGCGAAATGGTATATTTGATGTCCTTGTAGGAATAAATCTTTTGCGTGAAGGTCTCGATATTCCTGAAGTAAGCCTTGTTGCTATCCTCGATGCCGATAAAGAGGGCTTTTTAAGAAGCGAAACGTCTCTTATACAAACAATAGGACGTGTTGCAAGAAACAGTCATGGACAAGTTATTATGTATGCCGATGAAGTGACCGGTTCAATGGAGCGTGCTATCGTTGAAACAGAACGCCGACGCAGTTTGCAGATTGCCTATAATGAAGAACATGGAATAATTCCTGAAACTATCATAAAAGAAGTAAATGACGTTCTGGGAATAACTTCAAAGAAAAAAGTTGAAAAATCCGGTAATAAAAATCTTTCCGCAAAGGAACTTACGGAACTTATCGAAAGACTTACTGTTGAAATGAAAAATTCTGCTAAAATGCTTGAGTTTGAACACGCTTTATATTTGCGTGACAAAATAAATGAATTAAAAGGAATTAAATAATGAAATATTCTGTTGATTATATATGTAATGATTTCAGAAAAAAATTAAATATGAAATATATTTTTTTCTGGGGACACCATCTATCAGCTGATGGTTCAGTTACTAAAAATTGTTTAAGTCAATGGTATGATT
Source organism: uncultured Alistipes sp. (assembly GCA_964616595.1). Taxonomy (GTDB): domain Bacteria; phylum Bacillota; class Clostridia; order Oscillospirales; family Ruminococcaceae; genus Ruminococcus. The sequence goes on along the minus strand of CAZTUV010000129.1, from coordinate 3,810 downwards.
GTAAGTTTATTGTTGACGGAATAAAATATCACACTGCCGAACAATATATGATGTCACAAAAAGCTTTATTATTTGGTGATGTGAAAATAAATCAGGAAATTATGCAGGCTAATCACCCGAAACAATTCAAGGATATGGGACGGAGAGTTTCAGGATTTAATGAAAAAATCTGGAACGATAACAAGGCAGATATAGTTATAAAAGGAAATTATGCTAAGTTTTCGCAAAACCCTGAACTTAAAGCATTTCTTACAGGAACTTATAAGCGTATACTTGTTGAGGCAAGTCCTTATGATAAAGTATGGGGAATAGGTATGTCGGAAATGGATAAAAATATTAATAATCCTTTGAAATGGAAAGGCGAAAATCTTTTAGGTTTTTGTCTTATGGAAGTGCGTGATATGCTTTTGGAGGAAAATTATGATTGATAAAATTATTATAAAAGGTGCAAGAGCTAATAACTTGAAAAATATAGATGTTGAAATTCCAAGGGATAAGCTTGTTGTAATGACAGGTGTATCAGGTTCGGGAAAATCTTCTCTTGCCTTTGATACAATATATGCGGACGGTCAGCGTCGTTATGTTGAAAGCCTTTCATCGTATGCGAGAATGTTTCTCGGACAAATGGAAAAACCAGATGTTGACAGTATTGAGGGACTTTCTCCGGCAATATCAATTGACCAGAAAACTACTTCTAAAAATCCACGTTCTACTGTCGGAACGGTTACTGAAATATACGATTATTTAAGACTTCTTTATGCAAGAACAGGAGTTCCGCATTGTCCTGTATGCAATAGAGAAATTTCTCAGCAGAGTATAGACCAGATAGTTGATACGATTATGTTACTTCCGAAAGGTACTAAATTACAGTTACTTGCACCAATCGCAAGAAACAAAAAGGGACAGTTTCAGAAAGAATTCGAGAGTGCAAGAAAAAGTGGTTATGTTCGTGTCAGAGCAGATGGGATAATTTATGACCTTAATGAAAATATTAAACTCGAAAAAAATAAAAAACACAACATTGAAATTATCGTTGACAGAATAGTTATAAAAGATGGCATAGAATCACGCCTTACTGATAGCCTTGAAACCGTTTTCAGTCTTGGCGAACTTGCTCTGGTTGATGTTATTAATGGTGAAGAAATGATTTTTTCACAGAACTATTCTTGTCCAGAGCATAATATAAGTATCGGTAAACTTGAACCTGTAATGTTTTCTTTTAACAATCCAATGGGAGCGTGTCCAAAATGTACAGGGTTAGGAATATTCAGACATATTGACCCTGAAATTGTAATACCAAATAAAGAATTGAGTATTCTGGAAGGTGCTATAAACGCTCATGGCTGGAATAGTCTTGATGAAAATTCAATAGCTATAATGTATTATAAGGCTATTTCAGAAAAATATAATATACCATTAGATGTTCCGGTTAGGAAACTTAAAAAGAATCAGCTGGATATTTTTCTTTATGGTACAGGAAATGACAAACTTATACTTTCAAGGCCTTCTTCACTTGGCGGTGGCACTTATGAATCCCCATTTGAAGGAATAATTAATAATCTTGAAAGACGTTATAATGAAACTAACAGCGAATCTTCACGCAATGAAATTGAAAATTATATGAGTGAAAGCGAATGTCCTGAATGTGCCGGAAAACGCCTTAAACCAGAATATCTTGCTGTTACTGTTGGCGGTATGAATATAAGTCAGATTACAGATATGTCAGTAACTGATTGTCTTGATTTCTTTGAAAGTTTAAAGCTTTCTCCACAAAGTATGCTCATAGGAAAAAATATTATCAAGGAAATTAAGGAACGGTTAAGTTTTCTTAAAAGCGTAGGATTGGATTATCTTACTTTGTCAAGAACATCAGGTACATTATCCGGTGGTGAAAGTCAGAGAATACGTCTTGCAACACAGATAGGTTCATCACTTGTAGGCGTCCTGTATATTCTTGATGAACCAAGTATAGGACTTCATCAGAGAGATAACGATAAACTTATTGCGACTTTAAAAAGACTTCGTGATTTGGGAAATACCCTTATAGTTGTCGAACACGATGATGATACAATGCTTTCGGCTGATTATATAGTCGATATCGGCGTCGGAGCAGGTATACATGGTGGTGAAGTGATTTATGCCGGTGATGTTGCCGGACTTATAAAGTGCGAAAAATCTATTACAGGACAGTATCTTAGCGGAAAAAAGAAAATCACCCTCCCTGAAAAAAGACGCTCTGGAAATGGAAAATTTCTTGTTGTAAGGGGAGCTGAGGAACATAATTTGAAAAATATAGATGTGAAAATCCCATTAGGTGAATTTATATGTGTTACAGGCGTTTCCGGCTCTGGGAAATCTTCCCTTGTAAATGAAATAATATATAAACATCTTTCTGCAAAACTTAATCGTTCTAAAGTCAGGGCAGGGAAGTTCAAATCTATGGAAGGTCTTGAACATCTTGATAAAGTGATATGTATCGACCAGTCACCAATCGGAAGAACACCACGTTCAAATCCGGCAACTTATACCGGAGTTTTCACGGATATAAGAGAACTATTTGCTAAAACTCAGGACTCTAAAGCACATGGTTATAACAGCGGACGTTTTTCGTTTAACATAAAAGGCGGACGTTGTGAGGCTTGCGAGGGTGACGGAATTATTAAGATTGAAATGCATTTTCTACCGGATATATATGTGCCATGTGAGGTTTGTAATGGCAAGCGTTATAATCGTGAAACCCTTGAAATAAAATACAAAAATAAATCTATTTATGATGTCCTTGAAATGACGGTTGATGAGGCTATTGAATTTTTTGAACATTTGCCGAAAATTTCACGTAAGCTTAAAACTTTACAGGAAGTTGGTCTGGGCTATATAAAACTTGGTCAATCTGCTACAACATTATCCGGCGGAGAGGCACAACGTGTTAAGCTTTCAACAGAATTGTCAAAGCGTTCTACCGGAAAAACTATATATATCCTTGATGAACCTACAACAGGACTTCATACAGCTGATGTTCATAATTTAATTAATGTTCTTCAAAAACTTACAGAACAGGGCAATACTGTTCTTGTAATAGAACATAATTTGAATGTTATAAAAGTTGCTGACCATATAATCGATTTGGGATATGAAGGCGGTGATAAAGGTGGAATAATTGTTGCTCAGGGTACTCCGGAAGAAATTGCACAATGCGAAAATTCATATACTGGACAGTATCTTAAACCATATCTTGAATAATATGGTTAAGGTTATCTTTTTAGGAATTTGTTTCTTATGTAACGAAATGTATAATCTTCACCTTTTTCAGCAAGCATATGTAAAAGGAATTCCAGTTTTTTTGCAGTGCCTTTTGCGATAAATCGTGTGTTTTTTCCACGCATATAGTATTCAAGCGGACTTGAATCAGTATAATTTTTACCGTTATATGTTTTGGAGGCGGCAAGACGGTCACAAAACATTTCAATAATATAATCATTTGGCATTTCTACTGGTTCAAGACGACGAGTTGCAGTATTGTAATCGTTCCAGTATTCAAAGTGATGACGGTTTCTGCCTTTATGATGCATCCATGCTTTTGAATACCCTTTTAATTCACGTTCCCGTTCGTTAGGACTCCGGTGACCTTGGAAATAAAGTACCCCAGGAATAAATTCAGATGGTGAAAACTTTGAAAGGTCATGTGTGAGTCCATGACGGATAATACCAGCTTTGAAACAGTGAATCATTACAAGATGTCTATGGTGAAGTATGGTCTTTAAATGACCTGTTAAATTTTTAATAAGCATATTTTTTCCTCCAGTTTTATTT
>CAZTUV010000128.1:0-6071 GCA_964616595.1 uncultured Alistipes sp. | reverse complement strand
AAAGATATACTGTAAAATAAAAAACATTATTTCTAAAATTTCTTTATCATAACAATAGCGTTTTCACGGGGATTTGCATAGAAATTTTTTCGGATAGATAATTTTTCAAAACCGCATTTTTGATATAGTTTTATAGCGGGGACATTACTTTCACGGACTTCAAGAAAAATGTTTTTCGTATTATTTGGGAGAGTTTTTTCAAATTCACAAATAAGTTTATTTGCAAGACCGTTTCTGCGGAACTCAGGTTCAACAGCGACGCTTGTTATATCGCCCTCACCCTCTGCAAAGTATCCTGATAGCAAAGCAATAACATTTTCATTGTCCACAAAACACAAAACGATACCGTTTTCCTTATTTACTTCAGAGCGGAAAGAATCAGTTGACCAGCCATCAATACCGATCCATTTTTTATCAAGAGCCGATAATTTTTCAAATAGATTCATTTCTGGAGTAACCCTTAATAGTTTTATAAAAATCACCCCTTAGCGTCGTACCAGCTTTCGCCCTTGTTTACTTCAACGGCAAGTGGTACTTTCATTTCATAAACATTCTGCATTTCTTCACGCAGGATTTCAGATACAGTATCAGCACAAGAAATATCAGATTCTATAATAAGTTCGTCATGAACTTGCAGGATAAGTTTAGCATTAAGATTTTCGTTTTTCAGACGATTGTAAACATTAATCATAGCTATTTTTATAAGGTCAGCAGCAGTACCTTGTACAGGAGTATTCATAGCGATACGTTTTCCGGCAGATAATTGTACTTTATTTGAGGACATTATTTCAGGAATACGTCTTTTTCTTCCAAAAAGAGTTGTAACCATACCTGTTTTCATAGCGTTTTCGACAGTTGAATCCATAAATTTTTTTACTTTAGGATATCTTGAAAGATAGCTGTTAATATACTGTTCAGCCTGTTCACGAGTAGTATTTATGTCTTTTGCAAGGGAAAAAGCTCCTATACCATAAATTATTCCAAAATTAACGGCTTTAGCGGTACTTCTCATTTCCGAGCTTACCATAATTGGAGGAACGTCAAAAACTTGTGATGCGGTTGAAGTATGTATATCTTCGCCCAATTTAAAAGCGTCCATCATATTTTTATCGCCACAAAGGTGAGCCATTACACGCAATTCAATCTGACTGTAATCAGCATCGATAAGAACCTTTCCCTCATCAGCAACAAAGAATTTTCTCATATGCTTGCCGAGTTCCGTACGCACAGGAATATTTTGCATATTTGGTTCAGTAGAGGATATTCTACCGGTACGGGTTTCGGTTTGTTTAAACAAAGTGTGTATTCTTCCATCTTCGCCGATTTTATCCATAAGACCCTCAACATATGTAGAATTAAGTTTTGTATATTGACGATAGTTTATAATATTATCGATAATAGGGTCATAATTTCTTAATTCCTCAAGAACATCTGCATTTGTGGAATAGCCTGTTTTGGTTTTTTTAACAGGAGGCAGTCCCATTTCTTCAAACAGTACAACGGCGAGTTGTTTAGGAGATGAAATATTGAATAAATGTCCGGCACGATTATAGATTTTCTTTTTTGCGTCTGAAGTCATTACCGACAGGAATTCCCCAAATTCTTCAACGCCATGGCGGTCTATTTTAACTCCGGTATCCTCCATGGAAGCAAGAACTTCTATTAAAGGCATTTCGATATCTTCATAAAGTGAAGTAAGCTTTTCTTTTTTCATTTCTTTAAGGAGTTTTTCGAGAAGTGGGGATATTGACAGAATATCTGCAAACACATTGTTTTCCGAATAATAATGTACACCATATTCATTGCACAATGTTTTTATAGAATATTCAGAACCAGAGGCATTAAGCAGATAGCCACATATTGAAATATCATTTTTCAAGTTATTCAGAACAGAATTTCTTGCCATTGCATATCTATAATGAGGCTTTGCACTATCGGTAGATTTTTCACAAGGTGAGGCGAGAAATTTTAATATAATATCTTCCTCAGTAGTTGTGTAGATTATATCATTATTATGAACATAAAGTTTTTTTCTGTCAATTATATATGTACATTCAGTAAGAGAGTGAATTATTTCAGCATTAAGAGGTTGTTCTGTAACTTCAATAGGTTTAAAGTCTTTATTAGGTTTTTCCACATTAAGTTTATCAAGAACTTTATACATTTCCAGTTCTGCCAGTAAGGAGTATAGGCTTTCGTTATCTGGTGAAGAGGGTATATAATGTTCAGGAGACGAGTCTATCGGAACATTACAGCATATAGTAGCAAGCCATTTACTTTGAATAGCGTCCCCAGCACCTTTTTGCAACTTTGTTTTTATATTTTTTGTGAGATTGGAATTTTCATATTTTTCATAGAGATTTTCGATAGTTGAAAATTCTTTTATAAGTGTCGAAGCAGTTTTTTCGCCTATTCCTGCTACTCCGGATATATTGTCAGAGCTATCTCCCATAAGAGCTTTAAAGTCAATCAGATTAACAGGACTGAAACCGTATTCAGCTTTGAAGCGTTCGGGGGTATATTGAATAGTTTCTCTGTTAGTAGTAAGAAGTACTGTTACATTATCATTGATAAGCTGAAGGCTGTCTCTGTCGCCTGTAAGAATAAAGCATTTATTTCCGGAATCGGTACAGGAATGTGCAAGAGTTCCAAGAATATCATCTGCTTCATATCCGGCGTATTCTATAACTTTTATTCCCATAAGTTCAAGAAGTTTTTTTATTATAGGCAATTGTTGTGCAAGTTCATCAGGCATACCATGACGATTAGCTTTATATGAGGATACAGCCTCATGTCGAAAAGTTGGTTCACTCCTGTCAAAAGCAACCGCCACAGCGTCGGGGTTTACGATGTTTAGGTTTTTAAGATAGATGTTCATAAATCCGAAAACGGCATTAGTAGGTGTACCGTCTTTATTGGAAAGCAGTTTTATACCATAAAAGGCACGATGCAGGATACTGTTTCCGTCTATGGCAAGAAGTTTCATAATTCGTTCTCCTTATTAGTATGATACTTTATATTATAGCACATTGAAACAGAAATAGCAAATTTAATTTATTTTTCGGATTGATATTACGCCATTGCCTGAAATTTCAGCGATTTCTGCTGAATGTTCCTTGCCGAGCAGGTTACTCATAACTGTAATTATATCACATTCAGGAATTTTTTTCTGTTTGATGGCCATATTTATTGAACCTGTAAGGTCTTCTATGTTATTTTCAAAAATATTATTATCTGAATAGGCAATTAAACAAGAAGGTGATATATTCCAGTTTTTCAGCATAAATTCAAGTGTAGCAATGCTGTCCGGTTTGTTTATGAGAATAATTTCGGTGTAACCTGTGAAAATTTTCTTACCGGCACAAATTTCGGCAGATTCTTTGGCAAAATCAAGGTTATTGGTATCAATAGTAATAATTTCATCATCATTGAAAAAATTGAATGTTACATTATTTTCATTGATGGCGACGGCACGTAGATAATTTTTATTGTGAACCCGTCCATTTGATTCACAGCCAGTGAGTGTAAATAATAAAATTATTCCCCAAAATATAAATTTTCTCATTTAACAGTACTCTTTTCCCGATTATTTTTCATTTGAATTATTAATGGCAACACAAATAATATGATTCCCATAGAAAAAATATTTATAATACTATTATTTTTTCCGGAAAATAAAAATGCCATTCCAATCATTATAGACAGTACGAACGTTGTACGTAAATGTTTGAAATCCGGAAAGACTTTCAAAAGAATTTCTGAAGATGCTATACTTTGAATGGCTATTGAAAAAACTCCAAATACAGAAAACATTATTAAAAACAGTGAATCAATTCTTTGTACGGAAAATGGTTGTGATAATTGGGAGGCTGTTAATATTGGGAACTCTGTAATTTCCATAATGCCTCCGGTGATAAGTATTGATGAAGTAGTTATAACAATAGTAAGAATAGTTTTTGATATAAAGTATATTATAGTATTTTTAATAGGATTGCCTTTGGTGTAGTCCATAAATATAGCAAAGCTTCCTAATCCGCCGCTTAAAAAGAAACCTCTTGAAATTTCAGATATAAAACTGTCTGAAGTTTTGGTAGTAAATAGGTTGTTCCAATCTGAATTCAACATTGCATTTACAGTAACTATCAGCAGGGAAATCATTCCGGCAAAAAAAGCAATCGTTACAGAACGTGAAACGGCTTTAAGACCACTTGAAGACACATAAAGACATACTATGGCAATAAGTCCTGCAATAAGAAGTTTTCGGTATATTGAATCAATATTTTCATATGGAATCTGAATAGCATCAGAAGTTTTCCATAGCATAGAAAAAAGTATTCCGCCCCACATCAATAGATATATTAAATATATTGATTGTATTATTTTACCGGAATTATTTATACTGTTATTGGAATTATACATTTTTATAAGCGGAAATGACATTATAAACTGAATGAGTATTCCAATAATAAATCCTGCTACGCTTATAATTGAAATTTGTCCTCTGAAACATAATAATGAAAAAGTATCAGTTATAAGGAGCATGGCTATAAGTTGATTATTAGATATTTTTACCATTTATTCATGATACTCCTCTACGGTAAAGTTGCGTGATTGCATTTTAGTAATATTTGCACGTATAGCCGTATCGTCCATTCCGGACATTCTGAATGGTGATAAAGGTACTGTATATGGAAATCCATAATCTTCAGTTGAACATATATTTACAAGTACTGCACATGCAAGCAGACTTATTCCAAATAGACCCAATATTCCTCCAGCCAATAAAAATAAAAAACGCAAAATAGTTATTGTATCATTTAGTTCAGGGATAACAAAACCGCTTATTACAGAAAGTGCGGTTATAGTCAATAATGGAGTGCTTATTAATCCGGAATCAACAGCAGAATCGCCTATAATAAGACCGCTTACAATACTTACCGCTCCACCGACAGGTTTAGGGAGACGTATTCCGGCTTCTCTGATAATTTCGTACATCAGTAATACAAAAACTGTTTCAGTGAGGATTGAAAGAGGAGCTTTTTCTTCTGAATCAACAAGTAACATGAGTAATGTACTATTGAGCAGTTCAGGGTGAAATACAACTATTGCGGTATATAGTGCCGGTAACAATATGGAAATTAAAAAAGCAAGATATTTTATCCATCTTATAAATGTTGAATAATATGGTTTAAAGGCATAATCATCTAGTGTCTGAAAGTTTTCGCAAAAAAGTTTAGGTATTACTATTGCAAATGGTATGCCGTCAATCAGTAAAGCAACACGTCCTTCTATTAGTTTTGAACAAAGTACATCAGGACGTTCGGTAGTTCCGACAGAACTGAAAAGTTCAAATTTTTTATTTTCTACAAAAGGTTTAATATAACCAGTACTAAGAATACTTTCAAGTTTTATATTATCGAGTGACTTATGAATTTGTTTCAGAAGTTCTGAAGGTACACGGTCTTTCATGTAGCACAAACATAAATCTGTCCGGCTTTTTTCTCCTTTAATGAATAATTGCATAACAAGTTCAGGGCTTTTTAGCCTGCGTCTTATTAATGACATATTTGTACGTACTATTTCCACAAAACCTTCATGAGAACCCATTATATTACTTTCTCCCGAAGGTTCAGATATGCTACGGACAGCATATCCCTGTACCCCAAAAGCAAGTGCTTTATTTATTCCGTCAGCAATAAGTACGGCAAATCCGGAGTTTATCAGCCGGAAAAGACTATCATAATTTGCAGCAACAGGGCGGTCTGTTGATAATAACATGAAATTCTGAATATGATTAAATAGTGAATGAGAATCTTTTTGTGGATTTATTTTAACTATTGGTTCAAGAATAAGTTCAGTTATAGTTGACGTTGAAATCATTCCTTCACAACATATTAATGCACAATGGATATTTCCGGTTATAAATTCATTTATCATTACATCTGATGAACCACCGGAGATTTCCTTTATTTTTTTTATATTTAGTCTGATATCGGGAATAATTGATAATTCTTTGTAATTGTTCTGTTGCAAATATTCCACCCCTTTTTTAAAATCTGCTGATATTATGC
>CAZTUV010000127.1:0-6076 GCA_964616595.1 uncultured Alistipes sp. | reverse complement strand
CAGTTGGAACTTACCTATAATAAGGAAGTTGTTCTGCCATTTGAATCGAAAAATCTTCCTGTTCAGGAGGGCGAAAATACGCTGTATTTCTGTTTTATTCCTTATTGTGAAGAAAAAGGAATATATCTTACACCTCAGCGATACTATGCATATTTCAACTCTGAACAGACATTTGACGGAACTGAGTCAATTGCTGTAATAGCGGAAACAGAACTGCCGCAGGAAAGCATTGAGGTTATCTCAGATAAAAATACAGCAGGAATTTATTATCAGGTTGAGCAGTCAGACGTAATCAGCTCCAAAAAAGAAAAATACACTCTGCATTCAAATCCGACTTTCTATCTGAACATTTCCAACCTCACCAATCATGATGCGGCAAGCAACCGTTCAGGAATAGGAATGCTCTTTGCAGACGGCGAATTACAGCCGATTTGGAACGGTGAAAAGTATTTATCTACATCACTTTCATCATCAGAAATGGGAAAAACAATTTCTGCCGAAACTTCATACCAAAGCGGTGAAAAACATGATGTGTGCATGGTTTACGCCGAATTGACGGACGACATGAACTTAGACGATAAACCGTATATTTATTCTGAAATGACATACTGCACCATTGAGGAGTGATATTTATGAAGGGTGTAATTGCTCTTTGCTCGGGACTGCTTGCAATGGGGTTATGTTTGTCGGCATCGTTTGGCTTGCTTACAAATGACAGCAGAAAACAGAATCAGAATATGTTTGGCGGTTTTGGCGAAATTCGCAGTGTCGGAAATTATTCTCAGCATTTCTATTATGATGATACCAATTTCTATTATCATGCATACACAGCGACATGGAACGGCTCAGCTTTTGAGCTTTACTCTTACGATTTTGAATCCTGTGAAAGCTATCCTGTATGCAGGAGAATTTCCTGTTCACATACAGGTGCGGATTGTCCGATAAATCCCTGCTATCAGTGTGATTCACCATTCGGTATATGGGATCTCATTGATAATAAGTTTGTTTCTCTGCAAAAATCAGACGATGAGCTGCTTATACGCCTTTGGAATCCACTTTCCGACACATATCGTTCTGTTATGAATGTTCCACGCTATAGAAACTTTTCCGATAATCGGGATTATGTCGGAAAATATGAAAGTTTTTTCAATGCTGCTCTTCGGATAAGCGATGATCTGATTCTGATTGGCTATAACAACGAAATGCATATATACGACAATGACTATAATGAACGCCTTAGATTCCTTTCAAATTCACTTGGTTATCCTATGACCGTCGGGAAAAAATTCTGCTGGCTGGGGATGCACGATGAGCTTAACTCTATTGATTTGAAGAGCGGAAAAATCGAGAATAATATACTTGACGGATTTTTTGATACAAAGAATATTGTTTCTATTCGTGAACTGAATCAGGAGTTTTCTGCATTTGCTTATGAGGATGAGATATATTTTCCCCATGAGGACAACATTTATGCTTTCAATCCCACAACGCATTCTCTGCGTGAGATAACGGAAATTGATGCACTCTCGGAGGATAATCCCTATGCCTGTTTTGGAGACGGAAATTTTATGTACTACAAGAAAAATGGAATTGTTCACTGCATGAATCTTGATACACTTGCTGTCAACGACTTTCCTGATTTACTGAAAGTTCCGTGTGCCGCAGTCCATGATTATCTGCTGTTTGTCAGTACCGATACAAACGGAATGAATGACATTGAGCACTATGACAGAAAGCAGGTGAATCCATGAAATATGAAATAAAAAAACTCCTTTTTCGCAGGGAAATATGGATTGTGTTTGGTCTGTCGATAATCGCTTTTATTATTCTTAATCTCCGCCAGCCGTGGGCAGGTATTTCAACCATTCATTCAGCACATAGGAAAACAGCGGAATATTATTCTCTCTCGCTTGATGAATCGCAGTCGAGGATTGCAAAGGAGCTTGAAGAATTGGAGAATGAATCTGATCTGAATGTTCTTGAGGCAATGCAAAACAGTGTAAAAAACTACAAAGTCCGTGATGAAAATATGAAGCAACTTCTTGCGGATATGTATCACGAAAAAGACCATGCCTCTACGGATTTTGAACGCAGGGATCTTGAACTCGCAATCAGTAGGTATAACAGAAAGCTCAATTACAAGCTTTGTGATTCAAAACAGCTGCATATTGCATTTTTGACTATGAATGATTTTGAATGGCTGCATTATTTGTATTTGCTGATTCTTTGTACACTTCTTGCACCGCTGTTTGCCGTTGAATCCGAAAGCGGAATGTATCAGATTTTATTTATATCAAAAAAAGGAAAAAAGCAGCTGTTCCGAAATAAAATCTTCGGCGGTATATTCTGCTCTGCCCTTTTTGCAGCTTGCTATACTTTTTTGACATTTGCAATTTTCTGGATAAGATTCGGACTCAGCTTTCAGCTCCTTTTTGCACCTATACAATCTGCCGAGTATTATCAGAACTGTCCTTTTTCGCTGAACATACTTGAATTTCTGATATTGAACATCTTAGTACGTATACTTGTCGGAGCGTTGCTTACCTCAATAACTGCTGTTATTTCGAGCCTGTTTAGCAGGACGGCTATAGTTTTCGGAGCAACAGCAGGCGTTTCAGGTGCTTTCATAATACTTTCAAGGATGCTCACAACACCTGATGGAATGCTTTTCGTGAAACGGATTGGATTATTTAATATCACGCTTTTGGGCAGCTACCTTAGAGCGTATGAAACTGTAAATGTGTGCGGCTATCCCGTTGAACAGATATGGCTTGCTATAGCTTTTACTTGCTCCGTCGTGCTTGTATTGATGTCGGCGGCATATATAATGTACACTCTGCCAAATAAAGAAAAACGAAAGATGGTGAAATTATGCTCTGTTTCAAAGAACTGACAAAAAAATACGGTGATTTCTACGCTCTCAATCATTTTCAGACAGAGCTTGACAGCGGAATTTATGCTTTGCTCGGTCCGAATGGTGCGGGTAAAAGCACTCTGATGAATATTCTTGTAGGACTTAACGCACAGACATCGGGAGAAATTTTCTATGACGGCAAAAACACGGAACAGATGGGCGAAGAATTTCGTTCTAAAATCGGTTATATGCCTCAGTATCCCGGATTCTATCCGAATTTCACCGCAATGGAGCTTATGCGCTACATGGCTGATATGAAATGCTATCCACGAAAAAAGCGTGACGAACGATGTCTTGAACTGCTTGATTCGGTGAATCTAACAGAACAGCGGGACAGAAAAATCAAGATTTTCTCAGGCGGGATGCGGCAACGTCTCGGACTTGCACAAGCACTCATCAACAATCCGAAAATACTTGTTCTCGATGAACCGACAGCGGGACTTGATCCTAAGGAGCGTGTGCGTTTCCGTAACATGGTTCGCAGACTTTCGGAGCAAATGACGGTTATTTTCTGCACACATATCGTTTCCGATATTGAGACAATTGCCAAAGAGGTCATTCTGATACATCATGGAAAATTGATTCGGCAAGGTAATATTCCGACGCTGATTAAAGAAATGGAGGGTAAAGTCTGGGAGCTTATTCCGGATGCTGATGCACTTGAAAAATTATTAGAGCAGTATCCCCGTTCAAGTCTTGTAAGCAGAAATATGCAGACCGGTATCCGAATTGTTCATGATGAAAAACCACATAAGGATGCCTATTCCTGTGAACCTGAATTGGAAGATGTATATTTGTATAGGTTTGGAGATGAAAGTGTATGAACAGGCTCTTTACATCCTATAAATACGAACTGAAAAAGTTGATAGTTGTGCGAAAAGGCTGGATATTTCTTCTCTGTGTCATATTAGTTCAGTTAACAGCGGCATTATTTGTAAATCCTACGCAGGAATACGTCTTTGACAAAGGACTGTATGCAGAATATGTCGAACTTTACAGCGGAGAATATTCTGCTGAAAAGGCATCGGCTATCGGCGAAGAACTACAAGCTGTCGATAAAATTGCAAATGAAACAGAACTGATGCAGGTAACGGATGCAGAGAAAATCGAGGAGCTTTCACAGGAGATGTTAATTGCCTCTGCAAAGCAGAATGTACTTAATGCTCTACAGTCTAAATATGCTGAATTATCGGTGTGCAAAGAATATCATCCTATTCTTACTTACGATCTGGATTTGAACGAATATATCAGCAAATTCGGAATAAATTGGGTATCGCTGATATGTATGCTGTTCTTCATCCCCATGCTGATGCTCGGAGACAAAAACAGCGGTATGGAACAAATTATATTCCCCACATCAACAGGACGAAAAACAGTTGTTTCCTCAAAACTGATTGCAGGAATTACTTTAGGTCTGTGTATAACAGCAGTATGTTCTGTAATTCAGATTCTGATAATGGGGATTCGCTGGAATTTCGGTTCACTGAGTGTTCCTGTTCAGAGCCTCTCGGGTTTTGGAGAATGCAGAATCAGTTTGAGTATTTTGGAATGCATGATTATCTGCACCGCAGTTCAAATAGTCTCTTCCGTTACGTTTGTGCTTATTATAAGTATTTTTTCATCACTTCTGAAAAAAGAGCCTGCCGTAATTTCGGCAGCGGTAATTATAGTCCTTATAAGTGCATTTCTTGCTGAGAAATTTTCATCGGTTTCAATGCTTTTTCTATTCACTCAGATGTCGGGCATAAGCGGCATCAAGACATTTTCAAATGAACAGCTATTTCTGTCATGCCTAATTTTACTGCTTAAAACTGTTATTCTTGCAATTTCAGCAAAGTATTTGGCAAGTAGGAAAGAATAATAATGGTTTATCAAGTAGTTTACCAGACGATTATGGATTTAAATATGGGTAAAGATGTCTAACAGCAATTTCATTTTAAATAAAGGCGAGTTTATCTAATAACAATTTCTCATAACTGCGTTGTTATCAACATACGATAGTATGTTTTCCTCATCCCTACTATTAGACGGCAGAAAGCAGCTTGAGAGAAACAACCAAAAGTTTAATAATATATCAAAAAGCTGTTTGATGAATAGTTAAGTCAATAGAGAATATTGCGAAAAGGATAATAAATTATTGATATATAAAATAAGTAATGTATAATATGATTTAATTTAAGCAATTTGTAGATTGTGGTATGTTATAGGTAGACCAAATTAAGCGATGTGTGAATCGCAAGACGTTTCAATGTACGGCAGGAAGTCCGATGTCATCATAGTACAAGAGAAGTTTGTCAACATAAGCAAATGTAGAGAAGAGTGACACATCTTACAGCTCTGAATGGAATGAATGAAGTTGCTGTGCGGACATGTAGAACCGAGAACATGTCGAGAGGACTGTTCAGAATAGATGCAGAAATGCGTTAATAGCATAAGTATGGTTCTGTGAGGGGGATGAGGGAGTAATCCACATCTGTATAAAACAATTGATTATTGCACAATATACAAACACCTATTTTGCTTTTTTTGCAATTATACAAATATTATAAAATTCGATCGAATTTTATAACTTTTTGGTGGTGAAAATGATTATATATATATTAGAGACGTTCAAAATCTTGATTTTGGACAAGCGTTCTCAAATTAAGATAATTATATATTATCTTCTATAAAATACGATCTATTGCTTTATAATGTGTTTCTTATCTTGTACTATTATCTCGTATTTTTAGTCGGAGGAAATAAACTTGATACAGAGAGAATGATTTAACTTATAATTCTTTCCACACTGGCGTATAATTACGACCGTTTCATTTCAGAAAAATCCACATAGATATCCGCAGACGCTTTGAGACTCCAAAGCGTAAGATGAGTATTAAACAGTTCCTTGAATACAATATGGATGAAAGTAAGAAGTTGGTCATCAATATTAAGCCAAAATTATACAGTAAAACCTATGTTAGAAAGAGCTAGCGTAGTAGCAACGGATTATATTGGAGAATATGGTTGATGATGAGTTGTATAAGTAAAATGTTTTTGAAAATGCAGTAACCACCATATGGATGAGAAAACTATAGAGAATTAGGATGCGAGATTAATTTGATAAAATAAGGATAATGCATGCTTATATAATATATAGCTTTTAGCATAAGGAGAAAGATA
>CAZTUV010000126.1:0-6152 GCA_964616595.1 uncultured Alistipes sp. | reverse complement strand
GTATATATATTTGATGTATATTTATATTATATACTCAAATTTGAGAAATGTCAAGACTTTTTCTCAAATTTTCTAAAAATGTTTTTTTGGAGGATTTCATGGTTAATAGAATTTGTGAATTAATTAAGAAAAGAGGAATGTCCATAAGTGCCGTAGAAAAACAACTAGGGTTTGGAAATGGTGCAATTAAACGTTTTGAAAAAAATTCGCCTTCAATAGATAAAATTATTTCTCTCTCAAATTTCCTAAATGTATCAATTGACTATTTGGTATATGGCAAAGACTGTTTTAATAATGCTAATATATCTAATTCAAATGTTGTAGAATGTTTTCATGAAAAAACTAATACAAGTCTGACATCAAAAACAGAAGTTGACAATAAAACGCAAACTATTAGCGAAACTTCTAAAGAGATGTTAGAAGTTTTTGAAAAATTGCCAACACGAGAACGTGTAAAATTATTAAATATAATTTACAATTATGAGGAAGAATATGAAAAGAATGGTTCTGTACAGATAAAGCAAATTTCTAATACTTCAGTTCATGAACAACAATTGCTTGAAATATTCAAGCAATTCAGCGATTATGAACAGGTTAAAATAATAGAAAGAGTTAAAGAATGGCTTGACGTAAAGCACCGCAGAGAACACGCAGACAGCCAAAGAACCACTAACACACAAACCGAATTCAGTAATCAAACAAGAATTGTTGCCCGTTCATTTGATGGCACTTATGAAAGCAGACTTGCTACACCTGAAGAATTAGAAAAAATGAAACTACTTAAAGATGCTCCAGAACCAGAGTATTAATAGTTTCTAAATATTTACAATAATAAAAACACCCCAATTCATTACAATATGATTGAGGTGTTTTTATTATGTTTAATGATTTTTATGGAATTTACAAAAATGCACGCAATGCATCATGGAACTTTTTACTTTTGCATCAAATTGACAGATTACCGGTTGACCTGAAATCAATAACTGATAAATTAAGAATTAATGTCAGAGTTGATAACGCAAAAATGCTTAATAATAATCAAAGGGGCATGACTTTATTAGACAATGATATAATATATATACTTGTTCGTCCGAATAGAACAGCAAATGAAAACCGCTATACAATAATGCATGAATTAGGGCATATTTACCTTGGTCACCCATTAACCAATGGCAAATATGCCAGAACATTTGACATTAACAGCGAATATGAATATCAAGCGGAACGCTTTGCAATAGATGTTTTAGCTCCTGCGTGTGTTTTGTGGGGGCTTGGTATTCATACAGCTAAAGAAATATCTGAAACTTGTAATATATCTATGGCAACCGCTCAAAGACGAGCGGAAAGAATGCAAATATTGTATGACAGAAATATGTTTCTTTCTCACCCACTTGAAAAACAAGTCTTTAATCAGTTTAAAGAATTCATTAATAAAAATAAGTCTAAATAAAAACTACTATTTGTATAATAATAAGCTTACGATATAAAAGATATATCAAAACGTGATATCCTCTCAATGTAATTAATAGTTAATATTTTTTATTTCATCAAACGATTGTTTGGTGCAATAATATAAATCTGAATTTTATCCTATATTTAGCCTTATATTCCGATTTTATAATTTTACACCAAATACAAATGTGCAATTTTATAAAAAGTGTCCACCGCTGAAAGACAAAAACAGCTAAAAATATAAACGTATGTTCTTTTTTAGCTGTTTTGAATTCATAAATAGTTTAAATATTAACTTAAAAATCTTATTTGAATGTAATCACTATCTAAAATATATCTCATTAAAATTTTATAAAAGTTCGTTAGTTTTGATTGATTTGGTTCGTTGGTCGCTAAATTTTTACATTTTGGTTCGTTAGTCATGTATAAAAAATGGCTATAAACTGATATTTTAATTTTTATAGACTAACGAACTTTTGCACATTTTGCATGACCCATTACATAACGCTTTTTCCCACCTTGTCATATGTTTCAGCATAGTGGCAGAGTTCAATAGCTCTTTTTTTCACAGCCTTAGTGATTTCGTTACGCTGTAACTCTCCGATTCTGCCAAACTCAAAGGTAGCTAAAATGGTTTCTTCTCTGTCTGAATCAAGTTTTTTTTCAAGTTCAGCCTGTTTTTGCTCAAGCTCCTTTGTTTTCTGTTCAAGGCTGATGAGGTATTGCAGTTGCGGTGATAGTCCGGAGTAGTCCGTTTTCTTGGTGAAGTACGATTCCACAAGAAAGTCATATACTTCCCATGCCTTGTCAGTGTTTAGGCTCTTGGCGTGGAGCAATGCTCCTTTTTCTGTCCAGAGGTACAGCGTGCGGACTTTTTCGAGATTTTTGCATTCATCAATTTGATGATTACAAAAATCTTTAAGTTCTTCGCCTGTAAGACGGTAGAAGTGTTTGCCCTCTGTGTAACGGTCAGCATTGCGGTTAAAGTTATTTGAAATAACCTTGCTGTCTGTTTCGTAAGCTTCAGCAAGCTGTGCTGTTGTGAGAACTCTTTTACCCTCGTTCTCAATCGGGGATAACTGAAAATTAGTCATGTGATTTTTTCCTTTCAATTTTTTAAAATATCATTTGGAGTGCAACATAAAATGTCACAAATCTCCAAAATTTGCCGTACGTTTGGGAGTCTTGTGCCTTGTTCAAGCTGAGAAACAAACTGTTTAGAAACTCCTAAACTTTTTCCGACCTGTTCAAGTGTCAGACCTTGAGCCGTTCTGATTGCACGAATGTTTTCCCCAACATTCAAATAAAATCACCTCCTTATTTGTCATTGTGATGTCTGTAAAGATAGACGATTATTGCAATATCGCATACAAAATTAGCGATAATTGTAATAAGTTCAAATATTCTTTCCAAGTTCTCACCTCTTTTCAAAAGGGTTGACAAAAAGCTAAAACCGTGTTATAATCTGTAAGGGTTGGGGACTTTCGCCCCGTTCCCCTATTTGAACCAATCCAGCAAATCTATTATAAACTTTGCTGTCTTGGCGGTGGCGGCTATGTTGAGTGTGGTTTTGAAGATTTTGCTCAACTTGCCGCTTTTTTTGGCTTTCTCACTTTCGAGTTGTTTAACTCTTTTTTCAAGTTCTTCAACTCTGTGTTCAAGCTTCACACGGTTGCCCTTGCTCATTATCAACCCTCCTTTTTTCTCAAAACACATTGACTTTTTCAAGTTTTTGTGTTATAATTTAAGTAGTAGTAAAGCACTGCTTGACTACATTTATTATTATATCACACGATTTTGCGATTGTCAATATAATTTTCGCTTTTTATTGCGATTTTGTATATTTGCACAAAAAGGGAGGTTGTTTTATGTATAATTCTCACGATTTAGCGATTTCTATAAAATCAATAGCAAAAGAAAAAAATATAATTATAAAAGATATGCTAACAAGTTGCGACCTTGGTTCAAATACAATGTCTTCTTTGTATCATGGTAAATCAATTGCTTTTGATAGTGTTGCAAAAATAGCCGACTATTTAGACGTATCAGTGGACTACCTGCTAGGCAGGACTGAAGAGCCACAAACTATGAATCAAGTTAATAATGGGAATATCGGAAATAACTCGAATGTAAATATTAATAAATCAAGCCTTTCTGATACTGATAATGAATTAATTTCCGAATTTAAAAAGCTGACTTTTACAGATAAAGTTAAAGTTATGAGCCTGATAGCAGAATTGAGTGAAAAGAAAGCATAAAATATATAAAATATATAAGAGGTGATTTTATGGGAGCATATGCAATATATTCAGATAAGCCATTTAGAACTAACAGCAAAATACAAACAAAGAGAAAACGAGGACGCATTGATGACCTTATGGAAATGGTTAAAGGTGCATATCTAGAAACAGATAAGAAAACAGGGGATATAAAACTTATGCGTAACGGTGAAACTCTGGGAGTATTCAAAGACGAAGATGAATAAATATATTACAGTAAAATTTACAGAAGATATTCAAAAAAAATCAACAGATTGTTTTGATTGTGGCAATCCGGCACTGACTGCATTTCTGAAAAGTCATGATGCACTTGAGGATATGTTCGGAAAAACATATGTAATGATATCTGATAACAAAATAATCGGATATTACAATATAAGCACAGGTTGTATTGAAGATTATTCAGGTATAAGAACAGGCGGAACGATTTATATAAATTGCCTTGCCGTTGACAAAAATTATCAGAAAAAGAAAATCAAATCAACAGCTTATTATTCTGATATTCTTCTTGCTGACTGTCTGAACCGTATAGAAAATATCCGTGAAAGTGCTTTAGGATTTGCATTTGTGACACTTTCTTCTACAGATGAGGGATACAATTTATATGAGCGTAATGGCTTTTCCCCTTTGGAAGAAGATATGAAGATGGCAAAAAATTTCGGAGAATTGAAATGTATTCCAATGTATCTTCCTATTGATTATGAATGATTATAAATAACTTAAAAAAAGACTTCCAGTTCTTAATGAATTTGAAGTCTTTTTTGTTTTTGTCCGTCAATCTGTCCGATTTTCAACAAAGTTTTTTGTTGAAATCAATCAAAAAAGAAAAAAATTTCTTCCTTGATTGATAGATAGATAAAAAAACTTGATTATTATCTTGATTATATACTTGATTAGGGGGTGTTTTTTTTGCCGAAATATCGGAGTAAATTTATGCGAAAGGTACGATACTTTTTCATAAAGGGTACGATACTTTTTCATAAAGGGTACGATACTTTTTCATAAAGGGTACGATACTTTTTCATAAAGGGTACGAAAAAATATTGACAAAATTCGTATTTTGTGTTATAATAAAAATAGAGGTGATATGTTATGCCAAAAAGAAAGAAACTACCATCACTTCCTGATTACATTGGAAGTGGTAAAAATGAAAATTTACTTATTCAGAAATCTAATCCACTTTTGACTCTATCGGAAACATCAATAACTTTACCAGAATTAAAGATTTTAGATGCATACCTTGCAAGAATCAATAGCCATGAACCGGAAAAACGCTATGTAAGATTTGAAAAAGGTGAACTTGAAAAAATGTTAGGAATGAAACGAATTTTAAAGAAAGATTTATTTGAAAGAATTGATAATCTATTTCAAGTAGTTACAATTCAAGACGAAAGAAAACCTAATAAATTCACAAAAATCGCTCTTTTTGAAAAAGCTGAATGTGAACAAGACGAAAATGGTTTATGGCAAGTAAATCTTATGTGTACTAATTCTGCTATGGAGTACATATTCAATATTGAAAACCTCGGATATTTGAAATACCGTTTGAAGAATGTAGTAAATCTTACATCAAGATATAGTTATATTTTGTATCTTTTCTTAGAAGACAAAGCATATTTTAAAAAAACTGAAATCACTCTTGAGGATTTAAAAAAGATGCTGAATTGTAAAGCTGAAAGATATAGAGAATTCAAATTTTTCAATTCAGAGGTTCTTAAAAAATGCCAAAAAGAAATTAACCAAAAGACCACGATAAATTTTGAATATACACCGATAAAAAAAGGAAGAAAAGTAGTTGCTATTGAGTTTAAAATACAAAGAACTCCAGATAAACAGGAAATAAATACTAAAGTTGTTTCGCACGATGAAAATAATAGTAATCTCATATATCAGGAAGAACACCCTGAATGTCAGTCTAATTTATCAGGGGACTTTGGAAAAGACCTTAAACCGAATGAAATAGAATTGCTTTGTGGTATTCTTGCTGATAAAGTTCCAAATAAGCCACCAGAATCGCTTGAAAGGCTTTTGAAGTCCCTTTATAACGAAATGACCTTAAAGTCAAAAGAGCCTGTAAAAAAGCCCGTATTGTATCTCCTGAGAATGATTAACAATCTTGAACCAGAAAAAATTAAAGAAGAAACTAGGAAATTGGAAGATGATTTTTGTGTTGAAAAATATGAACTTTTATCTAAATATAACATGCTAAGGTTATATGAGGATGAGGGACCCGAATACGATAATATTAGACAAGAAACATTAAAGGAAATTGAAATGTTGAAAGCGATTGTAAAAGAAAAAACAGGTGAAGAATTGTAAAAAACCTCCTCAAAGACCGTTTTATCAGCCTTTGAGGAGGTTTTATTTTTACTTTTCTGTCAGTGTACCAGAATAAGTTTTATCATCAATAGTAAGTGTAAT
>CAZTUV010000125.1:0-6295 GCA_964616595.1 uncultured Alistipes sp. | reverse complement strand
CCTCCATATATAAAATGATATCTATATGATATCATATTGATTAAAAGTTGTCAAGGGGATTTTCAAAACTTCTGGAAAATATTTCAAAAGCATTGACATTTATTTAAAATAATACTATAATATATTTGTATCACATTGACGTAACGGGTCTGCCTTCAGAGTTTTTGTCCCAACTGGATTTGGGCTTTTTTTGTTTCGTCATGTATGTTTGAAAAAGGAGAATAGATTTATATGCAATGGACTGGACTGAATGACCTTCGTGAAAAGTATCTTTCATTTTTTGAAAGCAAAAATCATACAAAAATGGCAAGTGCATCACTTGTTCCTCAAGGAGATAAAAGCCTTTTGCTTATTAATTCCGGTATGGCACCTTTAAAGAAATATTTTCTTGGACAGGCTGTTCCGCCTAATAAAAGAGTTACAACTTGTCAGAAATGTATCAGAACTCCTGATATAGAAAGTGTCGGAAAAACCGCACGCCATGGTACATATTTTGAAATGCTTGGTAACTTTTCATTTGGTGATTATTTCAAGAATGAGGCAATAGAATGGGCATGGGAGTTCCTTACCAAAGAACTTCAAATCCCTGCCGGAAAACTTTGGATTACAATTTTTGAAAGCGATGATGAAGCTGAACAGATTTGGGAAAATAAAATAGGTATTCCACATGACAGAATTATTCGTCTTGGTAAAAAAGATAACTTCTGGGAACATGGTTCAGGTCCGTGTGGTCCTTGTTCAGAAATTCACTTTGACCGTGTTGGAAGTGACAGAAAACTCGACCGTGCAGGATTTGAATCAGAGGGCGATAAGGATAATATTATTGAAATATGGAATCTTGTATTCAGTCAGTTTGATAGCGACGGAAACGGCAATTATGCTGAAATGAAAAGTAAAAATATTGATACCGGTATGGGTCTTGAAAGACTTGCCTGTGTAATGCAGGGCGTTGACAATATTTTTGAAGTCGATACCGTTCAGAATATTATGAAACATGTTTCCGATATTGCGGGCGTTAAATATAAAGAAAATCACAAAACAGACGTTTCACTTCGTGTAATTACCGACCATATCAGAAGTACAACTTTCATGGTTGGCGACGGAATAATGCCATCAAATGAGGGTAGAGGCTATGTTCTGAGGAGACTTCTCAGACGTGCTGCACGTCATGGCAGACTCTTGGGAATAAAAAAACCTTTCCTTTGTGAAGTCGCTGATACTGTTATAAATGAAAATAAAAATGCTTATCCTGAACTTGCAGAAAAAAGCGACTACATTAAAAAGATTATCAGCGTTGAAGAAGAAGCTTTTGCAAAAACTGTTGACAAGGGTTCTGAACTTCTTTCACAGTTTACTGAAAAACTTGCTCAGGAAAATAAAACTGTTCTTTCAGGTGATGATGCATTCAGATTGTCAGATACATATGGTTTCCCGATAGACCTTACAATCGAAATATGTGAAGAAAAAGGTCTTACAGTTGATACAGAACGCTTTACTGAACTTGCTAAGGAACAAAGAGCTAAAGCCAAAGCTGACCACCTTGCTAAAGCTGGTTCATCATGGGCTGATAACAGTATTAAAGTAAACGCTCCTGCTACAATATTCACAGGATACAGTGATAATGTATCTGAATCTGTAATCCTTGCTATATATAAGGACGGTCAGGAAGTTGATACTGCTGTTGAGGGGGATAATATCGTTATAGTTCTTGACAAAACACCTTTCTATGCTGAGAGTGGCGGACAGGTCGGAGATACTGGTGTTATATTCACTGATGCAGATAACGTTTCTGTACTTGATACAATAAAATCTGAAGGCCATTTTATGCATATCGCAGAAGTGACTTCTGGTAGTATTTCAAAGAATAATATCGTAACTGCTAAAATTGATGTGGAACGTCGTCATTCTGTTATGAGAAATCATACATCAGCACATTTATTACAGTACGCTTTGAGAAAGGTTCTTGGTGACCATGTTCATCAGGCAGGACAACTTGTAAATGAAAAGGCTTGTCGTTTTGACTTCAATCATTTTAGTGCATTGACTGATGAAGAAATAAATAAAGTTGAAAATTTTGTGAATTCTGAAATTATGAAAGCTATTCCTGTTACAATGCAGGAAATGCCTATTGAAGAAGCAAGAAAACTTGGCGCAATGGCACTTTTTGGTGAAAAATACGGGGATACTGTAAGAGTCGTTACAGCAGGCGATTCAGTAGAATTTTGCGGAGGTACTCATATTTCCAATACTTCTGAAATCGGACTTTTCAAGATAGTTTCCGAAAACTCCGTTGCATCAGGCGTAAGACGTATTGAAGCTGTTACTGGTATGGGAGTTATTGAACTTCTTAATAACTATAAAAATACTATTATTAAATCCGCTAAAGCTCTTAAGCTTGCAAATATTAACGAACTTCCGGAAAAATGTGCGTCTGTATTTGCTGAATCAAGAGAAAAAGACAGAAAGCTTGAAAGCCTTAATCAACAAATCGCTAATGCTAAGGTTTCAGCAATCTTTGATAATGCTAAGGAAGTTAATGGTGTGAAACTTGTTTCAGCAAGAATGGACGGTTCTGCTCCTGATGCCCTCCGTAAGCTTGGTGATAGTATCAAAGATAAAAATGAACCTATTATAGCATTGTTTGCCGGAACAGTAGGAGAAAAGGGAACTCTTTACTGTGTATGTACAAAAAATGCAGTTGAAAAAGGTGCAAATGCTGGAAAAATTGTACGTGAAACAGCTATGCTTACTGGCGGAAAAGGCGGCGGAAAACCTGATAGTGCTATGGCAGGTATCGGAGATATTTCCAAAATTAATGATGCTATGAACGAATTTGAAAATATAGTTGGCAGTTTTATTAAGTAAGAAAAAGTATTCCGGTGCAGATGTGTCTGTGCCGGATATCTGAAAGGAGTATTATTATGGATTGCTTGTTTTGTAAAATAATTAATGGGGAAATTCCTTGTACAAAAGTTTATGAAGATGAATTTGTTTTCTCATTTAAGGATATTGCACCAATCGCACCAGTTCATGACCTCGTAATTCCTAAAAAGCATATTTGCTGTGCTAATGAAATTAATGCAGATAATTCAGAATATGTTGCTAAAATCTTTGAATCCATTCCTAAAATTGCTGAGGCTGAAGGTATCAGCAGTTACAGAATTATAAGTAACTGTGGTGATGATGCAGGTCAAACAGTAAAACATCTGCATTTTCATGTATTAGGTGGCGTGAAAATGGGCTGGGGTGCTGATTCTCTTGGGAAAACTGAATAAGGAGGTCTGGCTCTTTTGAATAGTTATAAAATTACAATTGCAGGTCTTGAACGTGAATTGCCTATATGTCCTCTTAATGATAAAGTCAGTATAGCAGGTTTTATAATGTTTTCAGATGTTGAACTTACTATGGCTTGTGCTGAGGAACTTCTGAAAAAATGCGGAGATTTTGATGTAATTCTTACAGCAGAATCAAAAGGTATTCCTATTGCTTATGAGATGTCAAGACAATGCGGAAAACCATATGTCGTTGCAAGAAAATCCGTTAAATTATATATGACTGAACCAATATCAGTATCAGTAAAGTCGATTACAACCGCTAATGTGCAAACTCTTTATTTGTCGAATGAAAAGGCAGATATGCTTAAAAATAAAAGAATCCTTGTCGTTGATGATGTGGTAAGCACTGGAGAATCTTTTAATGCACTTTCAGAACTTGTAAAAAAGGCAGGGGGTAAAGTAGTTACATATTCAGCCGTTCTTGCAGAGGGCGATGCTGCTAATCGTGATGATGTAGTATTTCTTGAAAAACTTCCACTTTTCTTTAACGAAAAATAACTGTTCCAAATTCAGAAATGTTATATAATTATTTGTGCGAAATCTGAACCATAATATTAAAAATTTGTATTTTGTATCAATAATATTATGGGTATGAAAGGAATTTATTTATGAAACGAAAAATGATTGGTGTTATGGCGGGCTATATGTCAGGATTGTTTTTCGTTTCATTTTTTACAGATGGTTGGCAATTGATAATTCCGGCAGTTGTTTTTCTGATATATGTTTTTATCGGGCATATTAATGGATTTTCAGTAAGAGATTTTGCAATAGTTTCAATGTCATTTGCCGTTGCCTTTACAGCAGGGGAATTATATACACATTATACTTACAATAACATTATTTTATATGATGGTGTACAGGGAAACTTTTCCGGTATAGTTACTGACTTTGATATTTATGATGAGGATAAGGCTCGCTATATTATAAAAGGTAAAATAAATAACGGACAATCAGCTAAAGTATCATTCTATACAAATGAACTCGATGCAAAATATGGTGACTGTATAAGTATTCAAAACGCTACTTTTAAGAAAATTTCTGGAAACTATATTTTTGACAGTGAAAGCTACTATAAATCTGATAATATTTTTCTTCTGATAGAAAAAGCTGATGAAGTAAAAGTTGATAAACTGAATTCATATAAAATAAAGAATTTCCTGCTTGAATACAAGGAAAAGATTGTTTCTGATTTTCGTGTGAAACTCGGAGATGAATGTGGAGGCTTTTTAGCCGGAATGGTTTTCGGCGAAAAAAGCTTTCTTGATGATGACATTAAAGACTCTCTTTATAGAACTGGAATAGGTCATATAATGGCTGTATCGGGACTTCATGTATCAGTTATGGCAATGTTTGTAACACGTTGCCTGAAACGTTTACATATAAACAAGTTTATTTCATTCTGGATAGTAAATGTTTTTATGTTTGTTATGGTGATTATGGCAAATGCTCCTGTTTCAGCAATAAGAGCCTCGATAATGTTTAATATAGCTTATTCCTCTGTATTTTTCCGTCGAAAAAATGATACTTTTAATTCTCTTGCCATTGCGGTTCTTCTGATGTGTATCTTGAATCCTTATGTTATATATAGTCAGGGATTTCTGCTGTCTATTACCGGAACTTTTGGTATAGGGGTCTTTGCACCATATATGGTAAAAAAACTTCCTTCTGAAACATTTACAAAAAAATTCATACGTGATTTTGCAACAATGGTTTGTGCGTCTGTTGTAATAATGCCTTTAAGTATGCTGTACTTTGATGAGGTATCAGTATTTTCGCCCATAACAAATATGCTGATAGTTCCTTTATGTACAGCCAGTATGATTATTGGAATGCTTTATACATTTACTGGAGGAATTCTGCCTATACTTGAATCAGCTGGAGGAATAATTAAAATAATTCTCTTTATATCTGAAAAAATTTCACGATTTGACTTTTCATACATA
This sequence comes from uncultured Alistipes sp., assembly GCA_964616595.1. GTDB lineage: Bacteria > Bacillota > Clostridia > Oscillospirales > Ruminococcaceae > Ruminococcus. Next base: position 1,017 of record CAZTUV010000125.1, on the reverse strand, counting down.
TCATGCGGAAATAATTTTTCATCTAAACTTGCTTTTATATGTTTGGTGACAGTGATTATGATAATGATATTTACTAAAAACAGACGGTATATTTCGTTATCAATAGTTATATCTGTTTTATTTGTATTTACCGGAACAAAATTATATGAATTTGCTGATTACAATAAATTTAAAGTGGTTGTTTTAGGCAGAAACGATAATGCAGTTGTTATTGTTTCATATCAAAGTCATAATTATATTATTGATTTAGATGATTATAAAAACCCTGATTACGCCGATAAATATATTTCTGAAAATAATATAAAAAGTATTGAATATTTGATTTTGCATGGAAGTACTCAATCACTTTATCCATCTTATATAAATAAAGTTAATATCATAAATAATTGTCTTGCATATGGCAACATACCACCATGTGGTTACGATAAGACAGTTACATTTAATGACAGCTATGAAATAAAATCCGATGATTATAATATAACTTATTCTGATGATATACTTAGAATTCTTTATAATGGCTGTGAAATGACTTTTATTTCTACAAAAAATGAAATTCCTGAAAATAGAGGTCTTACAGTTTTTTATAACAAAATTGTAAAAGATACTGTTATGCAATGTGATGGAAAAAGTATCTATCTTGATGAAAAGAAAACTATTGATTATGAATATTCAGGTATGAATAATTTTTGTGTTGAATTTGTGGGAAATGGTGACTTTGAAATATCTTTTTTAACTAATTTCAGTAAGAAATCTTCCGCTTCTAAGTAAAGTGGGAGATGAATTGTGTTCGCATTATTGATAAGCTAAAAATAATAAATTATAATATAAAGAATGATGAGAATATCATATTCATAACACTGTATGTCAGCCGGTCACTGTAATCAGTCCGGCGTGAAGTCAGTGAGTGATAACAGATAAATCTATCAAATAAAAACCATGAAACATACAGAACCCATTGATACTTACATAGTTAGTGTATTTAGTGGAAAACATCTGTTAAATCAGAACCCCTATCTC
>CAZTUV010000124.1:0-6313 GCA_964616595.1 uncultured Alistipes sp. | reverse complement strand
AATATAATATAGAATATTATTCAACTTGCTATAATGGAAACATAACAGCTATTAGCAATGGAGATAAATTATCATTTATAACAGAAAAATAGACGTATACTTTCAAAGGCATACGTCTATAATTATATTATTTTCTTTTTTTAAAATAAAGCCCGACTGCCTCGCTTGCTGAAAGCATGACAATTTCTGTAATAGTGCAACCTATTGATATAACATAAAGTATTCCTGCAAGAACAAGATTTCCGTTATGTTGCGGAATCATTGCTAAACCTGGAAAAACTTGTATTATTCCACATACAATAATGATAAATGTTGCTAATGATTTGAAACCATTCATACCTGTAATCAGTGTGAGAGAACCTACTGCACTGACTATTGCAATATACATAGCAGAATCTTTAATTATATTGCCCATTCCGCTAAGGGAAGATTTGTAATCAAGACCAAGTTTTCCGCCATACAATAAATAAAATGCTATTGCACCTATAACACCGATAACAGCTATTATTATGGTGATAATAAAGCCTTTTTCAGCAAGTTCGGCATTTCTTTGTTCTTTTAATTCAAGCATCATACGCAGACTTTCTTTTGAGTCTTTTTGATTTGAAGTTAATTGAGATGCGACAGCTTGTTTAGCACCTTCACGTTTAGCACGTTCGACATCTTCGTCGACATATTTTGGGACATATTTTGGCAATTCTGGTTCATCGTCCAATACAGGGGCTTCAACTGGTTCTGATGGTGTAACGGTTTCTTTTGTCTCTTTAGATGGTGGGATATAATTATCTTCATCAAGAGTAGGTGCTGTAACTTTTGCTGGAGTTTTTTCTGCTCCCATTTGTTCACGACGCATATCAAGAATCTGTTGTTGCTGAACATCGGAAAGATTATCGAATATTGTACGGAGTTCAGGATTAAAGCTTTCTATTATTTCTTCATCGGTTATAATGAGCTTTTCTGAAGTGGGTTCGATTGCAGGAGTTTTTCCCATATCGTCAAGTATAAGAGTATCAACTCCGGTAGGCACGCCTTTTTTCTGAAAGAGAGACGGATTATAATTGTTGCTCATATCATCAAGAACAAGAGCATCGACACCAGTCGGAGCACCTTTTCTTACGTCATGGGCTGGATTGTAATTATTTTCCATATCATCAAGAGAAATAGTGTCAACATTAGTTGGATTTCCCTTTTTGCATGAAGTGCCATTATATTCTATATTTTCCAAAACGGGTGCAAAATTATTGTCATCGGTCATTAAATCACCTTCTCCTTAAAAAGTATTAATTGTATATATTTTGACATCTTTCCCTACGTGGCATACTAATAGTAAAAACGTGCAATTTATCCCCCACTTAATGTAAGTGAGGGATTTTTTGCCGGAATATATCAAGTAAAATTTATTATCTTTCTATAACCTGACTTCTATCAGGGCCTACGCCGACCATGCTGACATGACAACCAACAAGTTCTTCAAGACGTGCGATATATTTTTTGCAGTTTTCTGGGAGTTCATCGAAATTTCTGCAACCTGATATATCTTCTTTAAATCCATCGAATTCTTCATAAACAGGAGTACAACCATCGAGTTCTTCAAGAGCCGGTGGGAAATTTTCGGTAATAGAGCCATCAGGTTTCTTGTAAGCAACGCATATTTTGAGGGTATCGAGACCTGCTAATGTATCAAGCTTATTTATAGCGAGACTATCAAGACCATTTACTCTTACAGAATGACGTACTATTACAGCGTCAAACCAGCCTGTACGTCTTGGTCTGCCGGTAGTAGTACCGAATTCTCCTCCCACATTTCTTATTTTATCGCCGGTTTCGTCGTCGAGTTCAGTAGGGAAAGGTCCTTTACCTACACGGGTTGTATAAGCTTTTGCAACGCCAATGATATTAGTGATTTCTTTAGGACCTATACCTGTTCCTGTGCATACACCAGCAGAAAGTGGGTGTGAAGATGTTACATATGGGTATGTACCAAAGTCAATATCAAGGAGTGTAGCCTGAGCACCTTCAAACATAATGGTTTTACCGGATTTTGATGCTTCGAAAGTAAGTACGGAAACATCGTCCATATAAGGGAGGAGTCTTTTTCCGTATTCTGTATATTCAGCAGTAACTGCATCGAGGTCAAAAGCTTTTCCGCCATAAACTTCAGTGATGATTTTGTTTTTAAGTTTGCCTGTTGCCTGAATTTTTTCGGCAAGGATTTCAGGGTGTACAAGGTCAAACATTCTTATACCGCATCTTTCATACTTGTCCATGTAAGTAGGGCCGATACCACGTTTGGTAGTGCCGATATCCTTACCGCCTCTGAAAGCTTCAGAAAGACCATCAAGAGTTATGTGCCATGGCATAACTATATGAGCTCTCGGGTCGATTTTCAGATGACCTTCTGTCTGGATACCTCTTTCAGCGAGGCTGTCGAGTTCTCCTATGAAGTCTTTAGGGTCAAGAACGACGCCGGCACCGATAAGGCAGAGAGTATTTGGATATAAAATACCAGATGGGATAAGGTGCAATTTGTAAACTTCACCATTATTTACAACAGTATGTCCAGCGTTATTACCACCTTGTGAACGTACAACTACATCAGCACGGGAAGCAAGGATATCGATTACTTTACCTTTACCTTCATCGCCCCACTGAGTTCCTACAACAATATTAGCAGGCATTATTATTCCTCTTTTCGTAATAATATTAGTGTCATAAGGCACACTTACACTTTATTATATCATATAAAATTCCATATTTCAATAGGTTTTTTGAAAAAAATTATTTAACCTTTAAACTTACAGATTGTATACTATTTTTTTAAAAAAAGTCTTTTATTTTTATTTTGAATGTGTTATAATTAAAACTAAGTTATATTTTCCTTACTGGAGGCTGTTAAAAATGTCAATAAAAAAAGTTTCTTTTTCCGCTAACAATAAAGAAAAGTATTCACAAGCATTTTTTTTAGGATTTTTATGTTTACTTATATCTGTTATTCCGATAATGATTGCTGATGGTGGATATTTTATATATTATGGAGATTATAATGCTCAGCAGATACCATTTTATAATCTTGCCAATAATGCTGTCCGTAACGGTCAGTTTGGCTGGAATTGGTTTACGGATTTGGGTTCTGATTTTATGACATCATATTCATTTTATCTGACAGGAAGTCCGTTTTTTTGGTTGTCAACTATTTTGCCACGTTCGTGGGTGACGTTATCGATGCCATTTTTACTTGCATTAAAGCATGGTGTTGCGAGTCTTACAGCATATGCATACATAAGAAAATTTGTTAAAAGTAAAAATGCTTCTCTTATTGGTGCAATGCTTTATGCTTTTTCTGGTTTTCAGGTGTATAATATTTTCTTTAATCATTTTCAGGACGTTACTGCTCTTTTTCCGTTGATGTTAATTGCAATGGAAGATAATATTAATAAAAACAAACATGGATATTTTGCCCTGACGGTTGCACTTATGGCATTTGTTAATTATTATTTTTTCACAGGGCAGGCAGTATTTCTTATAATGTATTATCTTTTCAGAATGAAGTGTTCTGATTTTCATACATCATGGAAAAAATTCTGGTTATTGTTACTGGAGGCAGTAATCGGAACTATGATAGCCTGTGTAATGCTTTTGCCTACTGCTGTTGCAATTCTTGGAAATTATCGTGTAAATGAACGCTTATATGGACAGTCGATGGTTCTTTACAGCGATAAAACACGTATAGCAAGAATTATACAATCGTTTTTTATGCCGGTGGACGTTCCTGCCAGACCGAATCTTTTTAATTCAGACCACGCTAAATGGTCGTCAATTGGCGGATACTTCCCATTGTTCGGAATGGTCGGGGTAATAACATTTATGCGTTCACGCAAGAAACATTGGGCGGTAAAACTTTCGTTTTTATGTATAATATGTGCGTTTGTTCCTATATTGAACAGTTTGTTTTACACATTGAATGCGTCATACTATGCGAGATGGTATTATATGCCCATACTTATATTTGCTATGATGACAGCACAGACCCTTGACGATAAGGAAGCTGATGTGTCTTTTGCAATTAAATTGTCAGCTGTAATGTTAATTGCATATGGTCTTATATCGTGTATTCCCGAAAAGGAAGATGATGAAATATCGTTTTTTACTATGCCGAGAGATATATGGTACTTTTTACTTACTCTGAGCATAGCTGTGGGATTTTTGCTTATAACGGTATATATTTTTCATAGAAAAAATAATGGACTTCCATATAAGCGATTTTCAGTATGGTGTACAGCAGGAGCGTCAGTAATATGTATACTTGCAGCAGTTTTATATGGAGCTGTTTCGCCGAATTCAGCCAAAGAATATATAAATTCTGCTATCAAAGGTGAAGATGATATTTATGAAAATGTTTCGGAAGATAATTTCTTTAGAATTGATATTTCAGAAAACTGCGATAATTATCCTATGTTATGGGGACTTCCGTCAATGAGAGCGTTTCAGAGTGTTGTTGATAGTTCTATAATGAACTTTTATCCGGAAGTCGGAGTTACCAGAGATGTTGCCTCACGTGCGGATATATCACACTATACATTAAGAGGGCTATTTTCGGTAAAATATTATTATCAACAAAAAAATCAGGAAGATAATATTCCTGAAGAACTTCCAGGTTTTTAATTTGTTGACGAAAATGAATATTTTAATATATATGAAAATAAATTATATATTCCTATGGGAATGGCATTTGACAGCTATATTACTGAAAGTGAACTCGAAAATAAAAGTGATTCGTTACGTGAAAAAATACTTATACATTCTCTTGTACTTAATGACGAACAGGCAGAAAAATATGCTGATATACTTGAAAAAACAGAGTTATCTGAAGTGTCCTCTCTGGATAAGGAAGATTATAAGGATTTATGTTTAACACATCAGGAAAATGCATCAACTTCATTCTGGTATGATTCAAGCGGATTTACTTCTGAAATAATTCTTGATAGTGATGGACTGGTATTTTTTAGTGTGCCGTATAATTCCGGCTGGTCTGCTGAAGTTAATGGGAAATCTGTTGATGTCGAAAAAGTGTCATATGGATTTATGGCTGTAAAAGCTGAAAAAGGCAATAATACAATAGTCTTTCATTATCGAACCCCTGCTCTTACTGCCGGTATGATTATAAGTATTTCTGGAATTGTAATATTTGCAATATATATGATAATTATCCGTCACAGAAAGGATAAGAATGATTATTATAGATTATCAAATTATTATGACTATAATTCCTGTCATAAAATAACTGCCCATGATGATTATTGCAATCAACTTATAAGAAAAAAATAGGAGGTTTGATTTATGCATTTGCAAGAAGAAACTGTATCAAGTACATCGGTATATGAGGGTCGGATTTTTACGATTATGCATGATACTGCCAGACTTGAAGATAATCAGATTGCCGTACGAGATGTATTGGTTCATACAGGAGGAGTATGTGTAATTCCTGTTACAGAAAATAATGAGATTTATATGGTCAAACAGTTCAGATATCCATTTAAAGAAGTTACAACGGAGATTCCTGCCGGTAAACTTGAAAAAGGCGAAAATCCATACGATTGTGGTAAACGTGAACTTCTTGAGGAAATAGGCTGTACTTGCACTGAATATATTCCTCTTGGTGAAATTTATCCGACTCCGGCATATGATACGGAAATAATATATGTTTATCTTGCCAAAGATTTAAAGTTTGAAAAACAAAAGCTTGATGACGGAGAATTTCTTGATGTAGAAAAAATCCCTCTTTCTGATGCTGTAAAACTTGTTATGAATGGTGAAATTAAAGACGCTAAAACTCAGATTGCCATACTTAAAACAGCAAGAATCCTTGGAATATGAAAAAACCTACCATATGGCAGGTTTTTCAGAAATCGTTATTCCTGTGTATCCGATTCAGATGAGATTTCCTTTTCCGTTTCGATTATTGCAAGCTGTTTGTTGTAAGCATCGAGTATAGCGTCCTCGAAAACTTTTCTTGATGAAGCTGAAATAGGGTGTACAATGTCACGGAATATTCCATTTTCATCTTTTCTGCTTGGCATTGCAACAAAAAGACGTTCGTCGCCATGAACAATCTTTATATCATGCACGGCGAACATATTGTCAATAGTAATTGAAACCAATGCTCTCAGTCTGCCTTCAGATATAATTTTGCGTATTTTTACATCTGTGATTTCCATTTTTCAAAGACCTCCTTATGTTTGAGAAAATATCAGAGAAATTTCTCTTATCGTTATTATAACTTATAATCTCTGAAAAATCAAGAGATTTTTATATT
>CAZTUV010000123.1:0-6327 GCA_964616595.1 uncultured Alistipes sp. | reverse complement strand
GGTATAATAATACTTACCATATGCACCTCCTATTTAGCTTCTAATGCATTATTAAGCCAATTGATAGAATCTTTTCGTTTTTCTTCAAGCTTTTTTTCTATTTTACTATAATCAAGAGGTTTTTTTTCAGAGAAATCATTTATATCCATGTACCTTTCCATAATATCAAAAGTCCTACATAAATCTTCCGTTTTTTTGCCAGTTTTTCTATAAAACGCATAAAAATCCACATGGAATATCATAGAAAAACATACAGCATGAAAAGAATTTGTGAATACAACAGATGCATTGCGAATAAGTGAAACAAAATCTTCAATTCCTGCATCTGCGATTACAGTATGATTCAATCTATTCCATGTAAAATATGATAGTTCAATAACTTTCATATTATGTTCTTTAGCATATTTTATAGCTGTTTTCTGATAGTCAGAATTATATCCCAATGGAATATATAATAAAAGATAAGGTTCTTTTATAAGAGGTTTTGCACATATTTTATTGTAATCATTCGCATGAAGTAAGAGTACAGGGTCAAGAACGTGTACAGCTTTGCGAGCAGTTTTTTTATTAACAATATCAACTGCATAGCTTTCTCTGCATGAGATAAAATCAGGAGCAGATATATGCATTTTAAATTGTTTTATTGAGTCCTTATCGAAATCAGCATTTGCCATACTCGCAGAATAGATAATTTTTTTCTTATTTTCCATACTTTTCATATCAAGAAAGAATGCAGAATCCATTTTATTATTAAAAAACTTCGGACTCCATATCACATCACTTTCGCATATTAAACAATCATATGGTAATTCAGCGGACTCAAGTGAATAATGCGTATATTTTTTTTCAGAAACCCTCATATGTTTCTTCTGAAATTTTTTAAATTTTTTTAATCTTTTCCTGTATGAAGAACCAGAAAGAATAAGTTTTATTGCTGACTTCAGCCTACGTTGTTTAAAATAAGAAACAACAGGGTGATTGCAATCAAAATCGGTCAACATTTCAGTTGTATAGTCAATAATTTCAGCATATTCAATAATATTATTCTTATTTAAGACTTGCTGAAACGCCCAAGAATGAAGCATAGCCCCATAGTTAAGGTCATCTGTATTTATATTTAAGCTTAATGTTCCTGCTTTCATTTTTCGCTCCGTTCAAGATAATATATCATTCGTTCAAACATATCTTTAAGATTATACTCTGCATTCCAGCCCAACTCTTTTAACTTATCTGTATTTAGATTCATACAAAGAGTAGGGGCATAACCAAATTTATTTATATCATCAAGCTGAATTTCAACATTTATTTTTCCGGAAATACCAGCTACAAGTTCTGCCATATCACGTATAGAACAGTATGTTTCACTGTTCGCACAATTATAAGCCTCACCATTTTTTCCTCTAATCAAAACTGTAAGTATAGCTCTTACAGCATCGGCAGTATATAGATAACTTCTTTTAGTTTTTCCCTCTGTATGAAGTATAATATTCCTGTTTTCAATTGCACATCGAGCAAACTCTGCAAATACTCTTCTATCATTGTATTCTATACCTGCTCCTATAGTCTGTGTAAGTCTTATTACAGAAACATCAAGGTTATATTCAGAACCATATGAAACACATAAATTTTCACACATACGCTTACCCTCAGGATAACAGCTACGAACTGACATTGTATCAAGATTTGTTGAATGATTTTCATAGATTTCAATATCATCAGATGGTGAGCCATATACTTCCATTGATGAAAGATATATAAACTTTTGGCATTTTTGTTTGATAGCATATTTAAGAATATTATCAGTACCGTTTATTGCTACATGAATTGTTTCCACAGGTAATTCTACAAAACTTATACTATCAGTAACACTGGCAGTATGTATAATATAATCAACCTTTATATCAGTTTCAATTGTTTTTTCAAGGTTAACATTTACTATATTAAGAAAATCATTTTTATATTCATGAAATATTCTTTCAGCCTTTTCAGTATTTCTTACAAAAATATTTACCATAGGTGGATTTAAGGTTTTTTCGGCATATTTCAGTAATACCTTTGTCAGAAGGCTTCCAATAAGACCAGTAGCACCAGTAATCACTATACTTTTACCGTCAAATAAACTCCATTCAATGTTTGAGTCATTAAGAATTTTTTCTATATCTTCCTGAATCACATTACTTTCCATTTATAGACACCTCACAATCTTTTCAGCCAAAAATCTGAGAATTTTCCTTTGCATCAATAATTGCTCTAAAAATATAAAAATCTGATGGAGTTGTAATTTTTATATTTTCCGTACTTCCTATAGTTGTATAAAGTTTATGACCATAATGTTTCATAAGCATCGCAGAATCTACAGCATTTTCAAAACCTTCCTCAACAGCTTTCTGATGTGCCAAAAATATATCTTTTAAAATAAAACATTGTGGTGCTCTTGCAAGCATACATCTGTTTCTGTCAAGTACTTCAGCAACATCATTGCTTTTATCATCTGAACATAAAGTAACAGTTTCAATAGCAGGTGTAACAGTAATTGAATTGCCAAATTTTTTTACACAATTTATGTTATCAGTTATAACATTTTCATCTATAAGAGGTCTTACTCCATCATGTATAAGAATTATGCTATCTTCAGGATAAAGTTCATTTATTTTATAAATACCATTTTTTATTGAGCCTTGACCGGTTTCCCCACCTTCAACAATAGCAGATACTTTTTTTATATTAAATTTTTCAAGAAGTTTTTTTAAATAATCTATCCACTCCTTTACGCATACAACGACCATCCCATCAATATCGGAATGATTTTCAAAATGTTCAATTGTATAAATAATAATGGGCTTGCCGTGAAGTTCTAAAAACTGTTTAGGCTTTGTTTTAGAATTCATTCTTTGTCCAACACCGCCCGCAAAAATCAATGCTATATTCATATTATAAATTACCTTTCTTTTCATCTGAAAATTCAAGGTCAAGCAGTATATGTTTTTCTCTTGACGATTTTTCTGGAATTTTCATATAATCACCATACATATGTTTAAGGTATTTTTTATAGTTTTTTGGAATTTTCCATTTATGTCCTTCAAAGTCCATAAGTGTATATTCACAGAAATCAGAACGCTTATACATTTCTTTAAAAAAATGATTTCGACCAGTAGGTACAGTTACATATTTTGTAGTTGTATCTTTGCACATTGAATTCCATTTTGAATATGCCTTTGTCCATTTTTTCAATGACATAAAACTTAAAAATCTTCCTATACCAATTTTTGTCTTAAATACTTTTTTTACTTCTTCATCATTGCTTAACGACATAAGATATTCTCTATCACGATAAAAACGCCTACACGAAACAGCGAGACCGAAAAACAAGCTTCCATATCCATGAATCCTGCGTTTTAATGAGTTATCATAGGTATTTTCTATTATAGCAATATCAATATAAATACCACATTCTTCTCCAACAGCATCAAGAACACCACGGCATACAGTACCTTTTTTTCTTATTTGAATACATGGAATACAGAAATCCTCATCTGAATCATCATAATGAATCCAATATTTTTCGCCATATTTTTTTCTAAACACTTTAAGAAATTTATTTATATCCTTGCGTTCCATATCTAAATCAATATCATCGTCCCAAGGAATAAAACCATTATGTCGCACTGCACCAAGTGCTGAACCACCAGTAAGATGATATGAAATATTATATTCATCGCATATTGAAATCACATCTTCTGCAATAGTAATAATTTCTTTTTTAAGATGTTCAAGATTTATGTCATCAACTTCAATCAAATTTTCAGAACCACTTTTTAAATTTTTAAAAATGCTTGTCGTTTCCAGTTTCATAAAATACCACCTAATTAAAAACTTCCTTCATATTTTTTATTAAAAAATTTCGCCTTTATAAATGAAATAACTTTTCGACGATAATCAATTTTTTCCATATATATATAAGGAAGTTCTTTTATTTCATTGATGGCAATTATTCCATCATCAATCTTTTTCTCAAGCCATACATTAAAAATAATTTCGCTCACTCTGCCATAAAAACGTTTATGAAAATCTGACAAGTCAGCATTTTCCTTACCAATTTTCTTTTCCAGTTCAAAAAGAATACTAAAAAGCCAGCTACAATAATCATCAAACAAATCATGACGCATTATCATCATATTGAACATATAACCATATGTGCGATTAACTACAACATCAAAATATTTCAGATAATCAGGATATTTTTTTGCAATTATTTTTTTTGTTGCTTTCAGGTGTGAAACATAATGTGTATGTGCATAATGAGAATACAATGATTCAATATAATATTTACGTTTTTTTGGAACAAAAATAGCATATTCATCAAGCATAGGTATAAGTTCTTTGTATTTCAGAACATTATCAAATGGATTATTTGATTTTTTTCCGCATGAAAAATGTCGTCTATAATGTGAAAGACCTATATATTCTGAATCAAGATTTTTCCATGCCCAATATAAACCAGTAAGTTCACAGAATGAAGCATTTTTTTCAGAAATATTATCGCCAGTATTATCTTTTGTATATCCTATATCAAGCGGATTTCCTAATTCATCTGTTTTTCCGTCTGCACCAACATGTATAGGAAGATACATTTTATCTTTTGGCATTGTATATTTTTTATGTGTTGCAACTATAATTGTAACTTTATTGCTCATATAACATACCCCCTCATATTTATATAAAGTGAACTACCCGTTAGCTAAAGCAAATGAGTTTCCTGTTTTAATGTTCTTGCCATATAGTTTAATATATCATTTTTAATACTATTTGTCAACCTCAATTCATCATCTAAAAACTGGTAAAATTATTATATCTTTTTTATTATATCATATATATTTTTTTATTTCAAGTGATTTTTTAAGTAAAAAAACATAAAAAATCATGATACATATGTATAAAATAAACAATTCATAAGAAACAATAAAAAAATGGCTTAACCAGTAAAATCGTGCCATTTTTTCTATATCTTCCAGTGAATAAGTATTTCTCTTTCACCCGTATCGCTGACTTCGCCTATCTCGATGTAGTCGATAAATTCATCTGCTATGGTTCTGTCAAGTTTTGTAAAATGTGTGTATTTTTCAATGATTGAACATGGAGTTTCGGCGTTTATTTTTTTGGCTGAGAGAATTTCCAGCTGATTTGTCAAATCCTCGATACGCCGTAAAATATCCTGCTCCTCTGCAAGCAAAACTTCACGGAACATGGAATACTCCTTATCCAAAATCAGACCGTCCAGTCTGTCCTTGTACATTTTAGTAAGCCTTGTTTTGGCGATTGTCTGCCGTGTTTTCAGCTTTTCAATCTGGGTTTCCAGTGCGGAAATTTGTTCCGTACTAAAGTCAGTCAGTCTGATTTTATCGGTCTGACAGTACTGTCCAATAATCAGATTCAGCTCTTCAATGATTTTTTCTTCCAATGCCTTTCCACTCATGCTTTTCACATTGGGACAGTTCATTGCTCCTGTCTTGTAGGTGGCACACTGCAACCCATAATACTGGATTGTTTTTGCTTTGTTATAATAAACATTACGTTTCATAGGACGAACACAAATTGCACATTTTACCTTTCCTGACAGCGGAGGAAGTTCATGTGAACTGCGGCTTGAACGGGTGTGGCTGTTCAGACGTTCTTGTGTTCGTTCCCATACATCACGGTCAATAATTGGCTCATGGGTATTTGGAACTTTAACCCATTCTTTTTTTGCCACTTTCTTTCGTTTTTTGTTCTTGTAGCTTATATGATGAGATTTTCCCTGTACAAGAGTGCCAGTATACATTTCGTTGCGTAGTATTGCCGCAATTGTGGATTGCGTCCATAGACCCTTTGCATTGCTTGCATCGGCATTACTGTTAACGTATTTTGAACCAATCTGCCGTTTGTATGCAGAAGGACTGAGAACCTCACGGTTATTTAGTTCCTGCATGATTTTCCGATAGCCGTTTCCTTGAATGTACATATCAAAAATCAGTCGCACATTTGGAGCAGTTTCCTTATCAATAATAAGATGATGCTTGTCTGCCGGGTCAATTATGTAACCATATGGTGCAAATGACCCAATAAACTGTCCCTGCTCTCTCTTATATGTAAGTGTGCGGCGAATTTTTGCGGATATATCCTTTACATACATTTCGTTGTAAGCACTGGTGAAAAGCCTCATTGTACCATACATTTCGCTGTCCGAGTCGGCATTATCCACAACGCCTATAAAACGGATTCCCCATTCCAGAAACTTGTCATTGATGTATTGCTCAATGACCACCGTATCACGGGAAAAACGTGACTGGT
>CAZTUV010000122.1:0-6392 GCA_964616595.1 uncultured Alistipes sp. | reverse complement strand
GAATTACTAATATGGTAAAAGCGATATTATTTGATTTAAATGGTGTTCTAATTGATTCCGAAGGATTAAACAGAGAGGTTTGGAAAAGGGTATTTCAAAATTATGACCTGGAATTTAGTGAAGAATTGTATACACAGTTGATTGATGGTAGAGTAACAAAAGAAATAGCACAGGAAGTTGTTGGTAAAGAAAAAATTAGAGAGTTTGTAGAGTTAAAGGACAAGTTATGGTATGATTTGTTTGTAGAGAGAGGAATAACTGTTTTTGATGATACAATACCATTTTTGACAAAATTAAAAAGTTCAGGTATTAAAACTGCAATAATTACATCTAGCAGAAAAGCTGAATATATTTTAGAACATTTAGATATGTCACAGTATTTTGATGTTGTTATTGGCGGTGAAGATATTGCCTGTGGTAAACCAAATCCAGAAATAGTTTTAAAAGCAATGAATCTTTTAAATATGGATGCCTCTGAGGTGGCTTTGGTAGAAGATTCAGTTGCTGGATTAGAGGCAGGAAGAAAGGCAGGAGTCTATTGCATTGCCGTTAAAAGGAATGCGAAGAGTGTGTTTGTTGAATACGATCAGGTGATTAATAATTTAAGTGAAATAAAATTAAAGTATAGGAGGTAAATCATGAGCAGATTTAGATTTATTGAGAAAGGACTTTGTTGTGATGTTTATTATAACAAAAAAAAGAACATTGATAAATGTGCATTGTTTTTGTATGGCTTTCCAGCTACTATAGGTTCAAATAATTTAACAGAGGTATTAGTTGATAGAGGGTATACAGTTTTACATCCACATTATTACGGAACGTATGATAGTATGGGTGATTTTTCACCTCAGTCAGCTTTTGAAACAGTTAAAACTATTGTTGAAATTGTTAAGGACTCATTAGTTAAAAATTTGAAGAGTACTTTGATGTATAAGTTACCAAATACAATTTCGATTTGTATAGGTTATAGTTTCGGCGCATATGTTTTAAGGCATACAGTACAATATTTAAAGGATTTGGAGGAAGTACTTTTATTTTCACCAGTTATGAGTAATAGTCCAACAAACAAATTGTGCTGGGTCAATGAAAATGGACAAGAGCATTTAAATTATGTTATAAGCACACGTCCATTTACTTATAGAATAAAAGATAAAGACGCTTGGATGAAGAGTTATGTTAATGATGTATATGTTGAAAAAAAACTTGAAGTAAATAATGTAAAGAATGTTTTATGGTTTTATGGAAAAAATGATGATGCAATGATAGATCACCAAATCAAGGAAAAATACTTGGTTTCGACAAAGGAATGTTTAAGTTTTAATGCTAATGTAGCTATTTATTGTGTAGATGATGGCGATCATGGAATAAATACTTTGATAAATAATGAAACAATAGGGATACTAGATTCTGTCCTTTGATAGTTTTAACACCGTTTGAATTTTTATGTATAAATAGAATTGCTTATATATTACTTTTTATATTGTATTCCATTTTAACTAGTATGAGTTTTGTATTTAAAGGAACAAACTACGAATTTTACCGTTCATCTATTTTATAGTCACAAGACATCATATCTGTAAGATTGATCGAACAGAAATATAAAAATGAGAAAGGTATAGTATTAGTCATACCAAAAAGAAAACGCAACCACTAAAAGAAAACGGAGAACAAATTGTATCAAAATAAGCGTTCTTTGGCATATCAGCACCCTAATTTTGATACAAAGTTAGGGTGCATTTATTTTTGCTAAAACCACGTATTTTCGGGGAATTCTGCAAATCTGAAACGATAGGTCGGATTTTTGCGGTTATTCCAGAGCAGACAAACGAGAAATTTTCAATTCCGAAACGATAGCCCCTTGCTATCGTTTTTTTATTGGATTTTCGGGAAAAAAGGGTGCATTTGTTCATATGGCATTTGCAACCGTTTGAAAATGGCTATTCTGCGATGTTCTGAGGTGTGTAAAAAGCCTGCAGCAGAGAATTTCTCTCCGGCTACAGGCCGTTTCAATTGATATAGCTAATCATTATTACTCATATGGTATTGACAGATCAGATGGAACGAATCAATTCATCACGAACTCCATCAAGACGGCTGCCCGAAATGCCAAAATCCATCTCCTTATAACTCCACACACATCTTGCAATGCCGTGCTTCTCAAACACGCTGTTGATCGTTCTGAACCACTTCACTGTATCCTCCGGAGAGACTACATCAATCACACCAAATTCTCCGCAGTAAAGCGAGGTATTATTCTTCTTTGCCGCTTCGATTGCTGGAGCAAACAATTTCTCGAAAAATTCCTCGGTGATGCCGCTTTCGTCAAAGCGGATACGCTCCTCCGGCTTGACGGCATCCGTCCAGTACGCACCCTGATGGGTGAATTTCAGCGGCTCATAGCAGTGGAAGTTGTAAACCACCATGTCGTCATAAGGTGCTGCAAGGTCTGGAACTGCAGGTGCACTGTTGTTGTGGTAGCTTCCCACAAGAATGATGCTATCGGCTGCAATGGCTCTGATTCTCTTGATGCACTCGTTTGAGATCCTGTTCCATGCGTCTATATAGCTCTTGTCCGTTACTTCATTCAGCAGCTCAAATACAATGGTTTCGGAATACTGTCCGTAATGTCTTGCGATCTCCTCCCACAGACGATAAAAACGCTCTTGAAGCTCCTCGCTGTCAAAGAATCCTGATTCGCTCTCGCCGTAGCTGTCAAAGGAATAGCCGGCTGTCTTGTGCAGGTCAATCACTGTATTCAACCCGTACTTGCGGCACACATCAAGTGCCCAGTCGATTCTTGCAAAGCCGCTTTCCTTGAAGCCGCCGTCCTCGTTTTCGAGAATGTTATAATCAATCGGGATTCTGACATGATCAAGTCCCCATGAAGCAATTTTTGCAAAATCGGGTTCGGTAATGAAATTGCAGAGTCTGTCCTCGCTGTAATCGCACTGGGACAGCCAGCCTCCTAAATTGATTCCTCTGTAAAAGCCCTTGGTTTTCAGCATAGTAATTCCGCCTTTCTGTCGGTTCAAATTCTACTGTTGTGAGAATACCATATTTCTTAGCAAACTAATATCATAATTTTGCTGTTTATATCAGATTGATGTTGCCTTTTCTTTTGAGATGATGTATAATAGAGAAAGAGGTGATGGACTATGGATATTGAAAAGAAGCTCTCCCATGCAGAATTTCTCAACCGTGAATACAGTGTTTCGCACTTATCCTATGAGCGTGAAATGGCATTTTTTGAGAGTATCAGATCTGGAAATACCGATGAAGCACGCAGATTATTCCAGCCGCTTAGCAGTGAAAAGCTCGGAAGGCTCAGCGATGACAGCCTTCGGAATCTGAAATATCATCTGATCATTACTGTGGCGTTTATCACAAGATACTGCATTGAAGGCGGTATGGAAATGGAGGCAGCATACAACCTCAGTGACATTTATGTCCGCAGCATTGACAAATGCTGCACAGAGGAACAGATCAATCTACTTCATCGTGAGGTCGTTGAGGACTTCACACAAAGAATGCAGCTCCTTCATAAAGCGTCTCTCTATCCCAAGCCTGTTATTCTATGTCTTGACTATATTTATGATAATCTGCACACTAAAATCACGCTTGAAAAGCTTGCAGAGATTGCCGACCTGAGTCCTTCCTATCTTTCAAAGCTGTTTCATAAGGAAGTGGGACTGACTGTATCGGCTTACATCACAAAAAAGCGAATCGAAGCTGCCGGGAATATGCTGAAATTCTCCGATTACTCCTGCATTGACATTTCAAATTATCTCTGTTTCAGCTCGGAAAGCCACTTCATTCATGTTTTCAGAAAACACACGGGATATACGCCTAAAGTTTATCGTGAGAAATTTTTCAGAAAGCGAAACGGCGATCAGGGTATTGACAAGTTAAGCAAAGTGAACTATAATAGTTAATGTGGATTAACTTGTTTTGAGGTGTATTATGGATAGATACCTGAATGCGAATATCATTCTCTCTAAATTCTGCGTGAGCTTTGTGAAGCTAAAACAAGACCTGCCAATCAGACCCAGTGAAATGGGTGTGCTGAACATTATCGTTCAGCGGGACGGTTTGTTCACGCCGCTGATGATTGCAGAATTGCTTGAGGTCTCCAAGCCGATGATCACAGCACATATTTCTGTGCTGGAGAAAAAGGGCTACATTTACAAGGAATACTCCAAGCAGGACGGGCGCAGCTTTTATGTGAAGCCAACGGAAAAGGCGGAGGAGCTTGTGCGAACGACCGGAGAGAAAATGGACGGCTATTTCAGACAAATAGAAGCTGAATTAGGCGGGGAATCGTTTTCAGAACTGCTGAAAACACTGGAACACACGACCGAAATTCTGAAGAATATGGAGGACGAATAATATGGACATCAACGATCTGACATGGAATCCGTGGCACGGCTGTCACAAATGCAGTGAGGGTTGTCAGAACTGCTATGCCTATTTTCTGGACAAACGCTATGGACGTGATACCAATGAGGTTATGAAAAATAAATCTACGATCAACCTTCCGATCAAGAAGGACAGAAGCGGAAATTACAAGCTCCCAAGCGGTTCATTTGTTCGTGTGTGCATGACCAGTGATTTCTTTCTGGAGGAAGCAGATGCCTGGCGTGAGGAAGCGTGGGATTATATCCGCAGGCGTCCTGATGTGACATTTTCGCTGCTCACAAAGCGTGCGGAGCGAATCAAGGATCATCTTCCTGCTGATTGGGGTGATGGCTGGGATCATGTACAGTTTGCCGTTTCCTGTGAAAATCAGAAGCGTGTGGATGAGCGTATTCCCTATCTGCTGGAGATTCCGTCAAAGCATAAATGGATCAGTGTCAAGCCCTTTATTGGAGAGGTGGATCTGGATAAGTATCTGGCAACAGGACAGATCGAAACTGTGCTTGCAGGTGGTGAGAATTATCTCGGCTCACGTCCCTTGCATTATGAATGGGTGAAGAAGCTCCATGACCAGTGCGAAAAATATGACATTCACTTCATTTTCGGACAGACGGGCAATGTCTTTGTGAAGGATGGAAAGATATACAAAATACGAAGCCGTACCGAACAGATGATACAGGCATTGAAATCAGGGCTGCATTATCCGACCGTGGATGTTGAGGCGGAAGTGCAGCGTGTGCTTGAAATCAAGGATAAGATGAAGGCGGCGAGAGGTAAGAAGAATCATACAGAATGTTGATAAGGTATGAATTCTTGAAAAATAAAAAAACACCCCACAAGGCGAAGCAGACCAAACCAGTGTAATGGGTCACGCAAAATGTGCAAAAGTTCCTCAATACTGAAAAATTAAAATATCGTATTATAGGCATTTTTTGCATTTTATTGCGGTACCAAAATGTGAAAAATATTTTATTGCGGAACTTAGTGAAAATATAATAAAAATCCTTATATTACCGAATTTACGGCAATTATAAGGATTTTTTTGATTTTTAGCGAAAAAATCAAGTTCCGCAATATTTTATTATAATTTACGTTTTTTATGTTTCACTCAGTTCAATCATGAATGACAAAACTCTAGCTTTATTCTTAATATTCATGTTAGAAAACATTTCTGCTACTTGCATAGTAGTTTCATCAAGATTATTAGAGTTTATATTAATACTTGAATTATTATCACCTGTATTGTCTCCAGTTTGGATAGTAGTATCTTTTTTTTCCCTATCAAGTAAATAATCTACCGATGTATTGAAATAATCAGCGATAATCATGAGGTTTTCAGCGTTAGGCGACATTTCTCCTTTTCGCCAATATCCTATCAATCTATCTGATATTCCTGTTTCTTTGCTCATTTTATACGCACTAATTTTCTTGATTTCCATGAAATGAGATAGTTTTTGTGAAAAACTCATAAAAAAGCCCCCTTTATTTTGTGGAATATTTTAGCGATATTTCTGTTGACATATGAACATTTTAGCGTTATAATAGTAACTGTAGTTAAGAATTAGATGATAAAAAATGAAATTTATTTCCTATTTTTATTATATCACAAAAATTAACTATAGTCAATACAAAAAAATAAGATAGGAGGTTGAAAAAATGCAGATAAATTTGAAAGCAATCAGGGAAAAGAACCGTATTTCTCAGAATGATTTAGCGGAAAAAGTCGGAGTTTCTGCCCCGTATATATGTAGGGTTGAAAAAGGTAATCAGGCGTTGTCACTTTCAATTGCAATTGATATTGCTGATTATTTCGGTATTTCGCTTGATGAACTTGTAGGCAGAAAACGACCAAAAGGTGAACGGAATGAATTTGACAGTTAAGGAAACAGCTGAACTTCTGAATATTTCAGAAAGAGCGGTCAGGAAAAATTGCCTTTCAGGAAAATATGACTGTGTATATGTCAACGGACGTGGCGGAA
>CAZTUV010000121.1:0-6401 GCA_964616595.1 uncultured Alistipes sp. | reverse complement strand
CAATAATATCAACAAGATTATTTGAAAGCCAGTCCCATATCTCAAAAATATTATAGCAACTACATAAAATACCGCAACAGTTGACAAAAGGTGTATACTAAAGGTAAGAGGCGATAAATATGTTACATAATGAAGCAAGAAAACTTTTGGTAGAAGCATATAATAAAACGCATAATGCAAGAGAAGTTGCAGAATGTTTTTCCGTAAACATAAGTACAGTATATCGTTTGGTTGAACGAATGAATCGAGAAGGTTCTGTCAGCGTGAGGACAAATCTCAGAGGAAGAAAGTCTTCCCTTAACGAATCAGATTTACAAAGAATAAAAGAACTTGTTCAGCAAACACCTGACATTACACTCAAAGAAATTGTTGATACTCTCGGTTTAAAGACCTGTATTGAAACTGTAAGAAAAGCATTGTTGAAAATGGGATATTCATATAAAAAGAAATCTCTCCATGCATCAGAACAGGAGCGTTCCCGATGTACAGGAAAAACGCAAAAAATGGAGAACGAATATATCTGGTATAAAAGCTGAAAACCTTGTATTTCTTGATGAAAGTGGTGTTAATATAAATCTTACAAGATTGTATGCTCACACACCAAAAAACAAACGAGCAGTTGATTCTGCTCCTTTAAATAAACCTGATACAACAACAGTATTATCATCAATACGCCTTGATGGAACGATTGTATATACTACTTATCAAGGCGGAACAACAGCAAAAAGATTTTATGACTATATAAAGGATAACCTGATACCAAGTCTGAAAAAAGATGATGTTGTAATCATGGATAATATGAGTTTACATCATACAAAGATTGTAACAAAGTTGCTTGATGATAAAAATATTACTTATAAATATCTGCCGCCATACAGTCCTGATTTGAATCCGATTGAGAAAATGTGGTCGAAAATGAAAGCATATCTTAAAAAGAAGAAAGTTCGTTTGGTTGATAAACTGTCTTATGCTGTCAGAAGTGTTCTGGAAACAGTTTGTATTTCGGATTGTAATGGGTGGTTTCGCTCTTGTGGATATTTGCGGTAATTTATGGAATTGCTATAGAACCTGTTATTGTAAAACAAAACCCAACAACTGTGATTAAAAAAGTAAATGGTAAAAATGAAAGTTTCAAAAAATTTTCGTTATTATTTAATACCTCTTTCAATATATCGTGTTTATTCCTATACTTAATAAGCATTCCAAAGAAATATACAGAAATATATAGTATTGCAGCACTGCATAACGATAATACTTCGTTTTTTATTCGTAGTATCATTGCAATAAAATATAATGGCACAAAGGAAAAGCAATACACAACCAATGGCGTTTCATATCTCATACATTGATATTGAGGCTGGATTTTCTTCCATAATCCTATAATAATTTTTTTATCTTTAATTTCAGGAAATTTCTGACCTATAAAGTGTCCTATTTTTAATAGAAGCGGTTCAATAAAATCATACAGATAACACACAATAAAAACAAGTGGAACTACTAATTCAATAATCAGCATAATAATAGTGATAACTAAAATAATAATATTGCTTAATATTTCTTTCATTCTTATTTTTTCTCCCGTTGAAATGATAAAAACATAAAATGATTCATGAATTTTCATAGTGATTTACCGCTTTTCATCCTTATAACGGAAATATAACGGAAATCTTCTTTATTTTCACTGAAAAATCAATCTTTTGAAAAAAAATAAAATACCTGAGTTTTGGCTAAACTCAGGTATTTTCAATTGGTTGCGGCGGCTGGATTTGAACCAACGACCTTCGGGTTATGAGTTGCAAAGTCATATTTTTGCAGTTCCTCAAAAACGGCTATAAATTGAGATTCAGCCATTTTTATTATTTAATAGTTTCTGCATTTTTTCATATATTTCTATGCAACTATCGCACATAAAGCACACCTAAAAAGAAAGCAGTCTGATTGACTTCAATTTCCTTTCATGATATAATTATAGTGTACTCTGGGTTGCATCAAAAGTGCCAAAGGTATAACCGATATTTGAAAACAAATCCGGAGTACAGTTCTTTAAGGACTTTTTTAATGCTATTATAATACTACTTCAAAGGTATTTAAATATGGATTGTGGGGTTGAAAAATGGTACTATCTAAAAAGTTTGTCAGTGATTTTAATATGGATATACAAGCAATATGCAATATGATGAAAAATCAATTTATTACCTGTGAAAATTATGAATTGTTCAATCCTGAAGACGATGAACGGTTAAGAGTACTGCAAGAACGGATAAACAATGCAACAACACTTGATGATGATTTTAAGGAAACATTTAATATTGATATACAATGTGATTTCAGCACCGTTGCACAAAACGCATTTGAAAACGGTCTGAATATCGGTCTCAGACTGTTACAGACGCTTCTTAATGCCAGATTACCGGATAATATAACAGTAAGTGAGCAGGATATAACAAAGCCATGCAAACCGCCAATACAACGGCATTCAGGTTATAACTCAACATTTATTGATTTCGTTGAAAAAGCATCTCCGTATCTCAGCATGAAACAAAAATCACGATTAGAGGGAAATATTGAATGTATGTTATCTGAAAATATGAAAAGGAATATAGGCATATCATGTAAAACGAACGGAGGAATATAATGAACGCTGAAAAAATTCAGAAAGATATTGAAAATATTAACTTCTTTAACATGAACGGCACAATATTAAGGACATTGAATGTGCTTGATGACAGCCGATGCACACTTGCAAGTCTGGAATTTGTCTTTAAAAACAACATAAAGCATACTGAATTTATGGAAAGTGTGAAATATTTATCCGTAAGCGGTTATATAACTCTCCGGAACACTGACACCGGAATGTCCACAGATTTCAGTGCGGACAGATTCAATGATACTGAAATGTCACTTTCTGCAAAGGGCATTCAGGTATTAAGGGGAATGATTACTGACAACTGCATAAACGTCTGACAGGGGGAGCGATATGGGAAAGCATACAAGAAAACATTACGCCATTGACAAATTACCGCCTGCCATTAAAGAAACCGTTGACGAAATGATAAAGGCAGATTTTACATACCGTGAAATAGCGGAGTATATCCGGAAATCCGGTAACAGCATATCACTTTCAGCCGTCCAGAGATACGCCGCAAATCTGATGCAGTCAATCCAGAGTATCAGAATGACACAGACAAATTTCAGGGCAATCATGGACGAAATGGAAAACTATAACAATGTTGACTTTACAGAACCACTTACACGTCTGCTGTGTGGTCAGCTTCTTGAACAGATTAACAATCTTTCGGGCGAACAGTTACAGGAAATCGGAATAGATGCAATTATCAAAAATACAATTGCTTTGACAAGAGCCGTCGCATATAAACGGAATATTGAAATAAAAAATAAATCTGCACTTGAAAACGGTCAGGAAGAATTTCAGACGACGTTATTTGAATTGATGTCAACGGACAATCCGAAACTTTACAGAGAATTAAAAAAATTCATAAAAGACAAACAGAAAGAATTGAACTGCACACCGTCTGAATGATTTCAGGCGGTCTTTTTTATTGCCTGAATGCCTTTGAAAGTTGTCTGAAAGCCCTTACTTTATTGTCAATAACCGTATTGTCCCACAGAATCCCATTTTTATTTTACCGGATATTTTCCCACAAAAAGAACCAGACGGAGCAGGCTAACCAGAACACTAACCGTCAAAAAATTTTCTGTCAGATACTTGTAAAATTCGCCTGCTCCGTTGTGATGCACGACTTTACATGTACAACAAAGTACAGAAACGACGGTAAAAGTATAACAAGATATACATTGAAAGAAATTTTTTGAAAAAAGCGTTGACAGATTGAATTTTTTAGTATATAATAAATATAGGATATAAACTATATTTTTACAGGAGTAACAAATGGCAAAATTTGAAATAATATTTTATCAGAAAGCGGACGGGTCAAAACCAGTCAAAGATTTTCTGTTGTCACTTGATAAAAAAATGATGGCGAAAATGTTTCTTACTATTGATATTCTCAGGGAGAACGGACACGATTTGCGAGAACCGTATTCAAAATCACTGGGAGACGGTATATTTGAATTACGTGCTAAAGTAGGAAGTAACATTACAAGAGTTCTGTATTTCTTTATTGTCGGTAACAAAATAATATTGACAAACGGCTTTGTGAAAAAAACACAGAAAACACCGTCCAGCGAAATAAAAAGAGCTAAGGAGTACAGAACAGACTATTTGCAGAGAAAGGAGCAGGAAGAAAATGAATGAGTTTGATATTTTGCTTAATGAACAGTTACAGGACGAAGAATTTCGCAAGGAGTACGAGGCAATGAAACCTGAATTTGTTATTATTCAGGCTATGATTGATGCAAGAAAGAAATCCGGACTTACTCAGAAAGAATTATCAAACCGTACAGGAATTGCACAGGGAGATATTAGCAAACTTGAAAACGGCAACGGCAATCCGTCCATAAAAACATTGCAGAAACTTGCAGAAGCAATGAATATGACACTTAAACTTGAATTTGTACCGAAATAATCAAACAAGGAGCAGGAGAAACCATAGTGTTTTTACCTGCTCCATGTTCTTTGGTTATGCATCACAGCAATCAGAGCGAGAACCGACACGGAACGTCCCTCACTCAACGTGAATTTATTTTCAAGTCCCCTGCCCTGTTTATTAAGGTCTTTACAGTCGCTTCCGTTTCTGTTTTCGTTACACCGTTTTTAATTTTTCCTGACAGTTCAAAACAGTGGAGCAGGTACAGAAATTTAAATGAATGTATATCTTGTTATACCTTTGTCCGTTGTTCCGTACCACAGTGTACTATAAAAAGCATATAAAAGTAAACTGCCGAGACATTCTCAGCAGTTCAAAAAAGTGGTTGTTTTCAAAATGGAAACAGTTGCTCCGTGTTTGCTGGGCGTGCATCAGAGAGCAGGCACGGCGACCAGAGCGGAGCAGGCAGAACGGAAACAGAAACATTGTTGCTTATCCTGCTCCGAAATGATTTTTTATTTCTGAATGGCATGATAGTTATGATAGTAGTGATAGTTGCCGTAAAAATCCCTGTTTTACGTTATTTTATGAAGATTTTGAAAATATGATATTTGTAGATAGTTATAAGATATTTGCAAAAAATATCCGCCCGACGTATTGACGGACGGACTTTTTCATTATCGGTATGTTATGCACAAGATGTTTCTGCGTCGTCTTTTGCCTGCTCTTCCTGCTCCCGTGCGTCCTCAATGTCTCCGAGACGTTCGACGTGCCTTTTCTTTGCTGCCTCTTCGGTAGTTCGCTTTTCCACTAAACTTGACATTAAGTCACTGATAGCCTGTTGTACGTTTTCGGGAAGTTGTTCATACATTTCAATAACGTCCATTGTATTTGACTTTTCATTCATTTTGCTAATAATTTCCTCAAAGGGATTCAAAGAAGTATCACGCCCTAAAAGATAATCAGTAGTTACGCCGTAGAAGTCAGAAAGTTTTTCAATAACACTTATTTTTGGCTCTCGTTCTCCATACTCGTATGTTAAATATGCACGTTCTGAAATGCCTGTTTTTTCACAAAGTTCCCTTTTTGTAAGCCCTTTTGATTCTCTCAATCGCTTTAAATTGTCTTTGAGCATTTCTTTCACCTCCACACTTATTATACGCTAATTTGTGTACATTGTCAATTAAATTTGTAAGATTGCAATTCAATTTTACGCATTTTTGTGTATATTACATATAATAAAACACGCAACTTTGTGTATTTTTAACTATTGACTTTATACGCAAACAGGCGTATAATGTAAGAGTGATAAACGCAAAAAAGCGTATATCAAGTATCTTGAAAATTGAAAGAAGGTGAAAGAATGACAAAACCGGAAAATCACACACCGAGCAACTTCCAGAAGCTGTATGACAGTTTAACTGTAACTGAAAAGCTGGCTATTGATTCAATCGTTAATATGTACTTTGTGCTTTTTCAGAGCATACAGGACACATTTGCACGACAGATACAGCAGAACCAGAATAGAAAGGACTGACAGCAGGAAAACACAGCAGCCACCGGAACGTCTGAGAACTGGAAACAGTAGCAGGGCGAACGGGGTGAGAGTGAAACAAGCTGAAAGTAGTTTCTCAAATTTTCTAAACAAACTGAAAGGCGGTGAGAGCATGAAAAAGTGTGACTTTTACCGTGTTCCGTGTCCTTACAACAGCAACAAGGTGTATGTTATCAAGCATTACAAATGCGGTCACTACTATCTCAATGAAGAAATCAGCGGTTTTCTTTTTAACCGTCGTTTTGTAAAAACTTCAAAGCACTGGATTAAAGAACTGCTGAAATTTAACATATATAGCAAGAAGTCCCCCACCTCTTAGGTGGGGGATGAATTGCCTC
>CAZTUV010000120.1:0-6424 GCA_964616595.1 uncultured Alistipes sp. | reverse complement strand
GTATAATATTAAATAATATTTACGGTATAAACCGTATAAAAATTAACGGAGGTTTATTATCATGAAACACATTCAGACAATTAACAAGGCTAATCTCAAGGAATCTGCTAAAAAGGGCGGTTGTGGCAAGTGTCAGGCTTCATGCCAGTCTGCTTGCAAGACTTCATGTACAGTCGCTAACCAGAAGTGCGAAAGATAAGATTTGCATTTTCTCTGAGGCAGTGTTTGTAAAAAATACTGCCTCTGTTTTTGCTTATGAGGTGATAGTATGGTGTTTAGTTGCAAAATGTGTGGGGCTAATCTTAATGTACAATCAGGTATGCATATATGCAAGTGCGATTATTGCGACTCTGTACAAACAATCCCAGACCTTAGCAGCGAAAAGAAACTGCAACTTTTTAACAAGGCTAACAGCTTGCGTTTTGCGTGTGATTTTGACAGGGCGTCAGATATTTATAAGGAAATTGTATCAGATTTCCCAGAAGAAGCAGAAGCATACTGGGGACTTTGTCTTTGCAAGTACGGAATAGAATACGTTGTTGACACCCAACACACAAAACAGAATTCCAACTTGTCATCGTACATCTTTTGAAAGAATTCAGGATATTCCGGAATTCAGAAAAGTTCTTGAATATTCAGACATAAATTTAAGAAACATTTATATACAGCTTGCAGAAGTAATTGACAATATTCAGCAGGAAATTCTTAAAATAGCTATGAAAGAGAAACCTTTTGACGTATTCATATGCTATAAGGAAACAGATTCCGATGGAAACCGTTCTAAAGATTCTGTTCTTGCCGAAAGAATATATTCCAGACTTACACAACAGAATATAAAAGTATTTTTTGCTCCTGTAACACTCAAAGACAAATTAGGAACAGAATTTGAACCTTACATATATTCAGCAATAAATTCTGCACAGATTATGATTTGTGCAGGAACTTCCGAAAAAAATTTTGATTCTGTATGGGTCAGAAACGAATGGAGCAGATTTGTTGAACTTATAAAGAAAGATAAATCAAAAATACTTATTCCATGTTATTCAGATATATCTATAAATCAACTGCCCGTTCAATTCAGAGGATTTCAGGCACAGGATTTATCAGAAGTCAATGCTTTTGATAACATTGTGAAAAATGTTCAGAATATCTTGAAAGCAAGTGAAAGTTCAAAATCACAGCTTAACATTCTAATGGAACGGTTTGAGGAACAACTCAAAAATGAACGCAGTAAATTGCATGTTCTGGAAAGAGTTCATCATCAGCAAATGATTGATGAAAAGAAAAATGCTAAAAAACTTTTCAAAAAAGAATATTTTAATCCCATTAATTTGTTGTTGATTGACGGTATTGTTATTATTGCAATTATCTGCATATCAATAGTTCTTGGTTTTTCTATTACAATTTGCATAATGCTTATTAGTATTATTTGTGGATTACCTTTGATTTTTTTAGCACCTTATATTCAAAAACGCAATGACAAAGCTTATGCCAATCTTAAACGCCGTCTTGCTTATAATGAAAATGCTGACGGTTTCGACTATGGAAGTCAAAATAATAATTTAATTACGCTTAGAACAGCCATTATGCATAACTATGAAAAAAAGTATTTCAAAGCACCTCAGATAATAGGTTTATATTTATTGTGGTGTTGGTTTATACAATTTCCACTAAAATTTGTTGAGTTGGTATTTTGCACACAATTTATACCGACTATTTCCAAACTTATTTTCTTTTTATTATTGCCGGCGTTTGGAATCGGATTAATAATTAAACATAACAAAAAGTTAAAAAAACAACTTAATGAAAAGTTGGAAGAAATAAACAAAGAATTTAAAATATGAAAGGAAAAATTGAAATGATACATAAGTATAAATTAAATGGATTTAATATTGTTCTCGATGTAAACAGCGGTGGCGTTCATATCGTTGACGAACTCACCTACGACTTGCTCGACAATGTAGAACCGCCATTTTCAGAAGAATGTCCCGAAAAGGTTATCGAAAAACTCTCAAAAGTTTATGATGAAGAAGAAATTAAAACCTGTTACAATGAAATCGTTGAACTCTATAATGATAAAATATTATTTTCAGAGGACGACTATGAAAAATTCGCACAATATTCCGTTGCCTCCCCTGTAAAAGCAATGTGTCTTAATATCGCTCATGACTGTAATTTGCGTTGTAAGTATTGTTTTGCATCAACCGGAGATTTCGGAAAGGGCAGAAAACTTATGTCCTTTGAAACAGGCAAACACGCTATTGATTTCCTGCTTGAAAAATCCGGCGACCGTCAAAATCTTGAACTCGACTTCTTTGGCGGTGAACCTTTGATGAATTTTGAAGTTGTAAAGCAAATTGTAACTTATGCCCGCAGTCGTGAAAAAGAATTCAATAAAAAATTCCGTTTCACAATCACTACCAACGGACTTTTGCTTACCGATGACAAAATAGACTTTATAAACAAGGAAATGTCTAATGTTGTACTTTCAATTGACGGCAGAAAAGAAGTTAACGACTTTATGCGTGTAAGAGTTGACGGTACAGGCTGTTATGACAAGATTCTGCCAGCATTCAAGAAATTGGTTGAAAAACGTGGCGATAAAGAATACTATGTCAGAGGTACTTTTACAAATAAAAACCTTGATTTTGCTGACGATGTATTCGCACTGTATAATGAAGGATTCGACCAGATTTCAATAGAGCCTGTTGTTGGCGATTCCGACGAATACGCACTTACTGAAAAAGATTTGCCAGATGTTTTCAACGAATACGAAAGATTGGCTGACAGAATTATCGAAAATGAAAAGTCCGGCAAAAAATTCAACTTTTTCCACTTTATGATTGACCTTGACCAAGGCCCTTGTGCTATTAAAAGACTCCGTGGCTGTGGTTGCGGAAATGACTATGTTGCTATTACTCCGGACGGAGATATATTCCCATGCCACCAGTTCGTAGGAATTGACGAATACAAAATGGGTAACATTGATGAAGGCACTTTTAATCAGGAAATGAAAAACGATTTTGCTAAAGCACACATTTACACAAAGCCTGAATGTAAAAAATGCTGGGCTAAATTTTATTGTAGTGGTGGTTGTAACGCTAACAACTATCAATATATGGGAGATATAAGAACAGCTCATAAACTTTCATGTCAGCTTGAGAAAAAACGTCTTGAATGTGCAATTATGATGAAAGCTATTCGTATATTTGGCAATCAACAATAATTATCAATAATAAAATGCTCCTCTTAGTTTGTGGTATCTTTATCGTACCACCCGACAAAAGAGGAGCATTATATTTTATCGAACAAGAGCCTTACGCATTTCTACTAAATCAAATACATCAATCACACCATCACCATTAAAATCTGCTTCCAAATCTATGACGGAAGATTTATCTGAACTTATAAGCCAATTTTGCATAAGTTCTGCATCTTTCTTGTCAAATTGTCCGTCTTTATTGATGTCGCCTTTAATGGCTTTCTGATACGGAAGAGTATAATCAACGGGAATCAATATCCATTTTTGACAATCATTATCATTCCATGTCCATTGCTGAACGTTTGCACCAGAACTCTTATCAGCAGAGGCAACTTCCAAACAAGACAAATCTCTTGATGAACGTGTTACAATAGTATATGTTCCATCTTCATTATCAACAAACTTGAAATATTGATTACTTGACTTAAGGAATTCATTAATGTATATGTTTGAACCGTCTTTACTGTCATCACACTGAAGAAGTAAATTATTACCTTCACCCAATCCGGAATAAATATAATAGTATCCCCAGTTAACTTCTTCAAAATGCCATACATTATGTTGTGACGCTCCATCAGCTCCCCATTGCTGAACATTAGCACCAGCTTCAGCTTTTCCGTCTTGAACCTCAAGATATTTTCCGCTATTAACGTTCTGAATCATATAATTTTTTGTAGTATCAATATTCGCACCATCTTTTATGGTAATAGTTTCAATAATCCATTTTTGCGAATCACTACCATTTGATGTCCATTGAAGTATATTAGCACCTGATGAAGTCGAATTACTTTCAACACTTACACAACTTGAATCATCACTTGCCTTAGTAAAGATACTATATGAACCGTCACCATTATCGACAAACTTGAATTTAAGAGCATCAGATTCATTAAGAGTCCAAATAGCTATATTTGTGCCATCATCTGGATTTCCATTTAACAAATCAAGATAATATGTTTTGCCGTCCCCCACACATGACCGAATATAATAATATCCGTCACCAGCATCTCTGAGTTTCCATGTATTATGAACCGCTTCGCCATCAGCTCCCCACTGCTGAACATTAGCACCAGTTTCAGCCTTAGCACTATCCACTTCCATATAAAGACCACTGCCTACATTTTTAAACATATACTTAACAGAAGTATCCATTACAGCAGCTTGTTTTTGTGTTGATATAGTACCTCCGATAGGATTTACAGTACATTTGGAACGTTCGGGCATTTCATAGCCAGTGCCTAAGAAAAAGCTTGTATGTGGCGGCTGATTATATGCTGTATTCTGTGCAGAAACCTGTGAACGATATTGAGGGTCATGCATTAAACATTGTACTCTATAATCAGTATCATATGTAGTAGCATATATTCTAATTGATTTTCCGTCCGCTGAACGCACGATAAGTTCCTCACGCCAGTCACCGAAAATATCAGCAGAAAGACAAGGAGTACCTTTAGTTGTATTGCAAGTATAATATCCAT
This sequence comes from uncultured Alistipes sp., assembly GCA_964616595.1. Classification (GTDB taxonomy): domain Bacteria; phylum Bacillota; class Clostridia; order Oscillospirales; family Ruminococcaceae; genus Ruminococcus. The sequence continues at coordinate 1,684 of CAZTUV010000120.1, read as the reverse complement.
CGGTTGTAAGAATAGTATCAAGTGTTCCTTTTTCATTCATTTTTGATATAGTAGCCGGAGAATCCGTATAACCATCAAGTACTTCACGTTCCAAATCCCCGTCCCAGTAGCTAAGGAAGTTTATAGCCGGACGACGACATGAAAGAGTTTCCCCGTCAACATTTTTTACAGGAGTTGAACCGTCAGATTCACGATTTCCCCATAATTCAGCACCAGGATTTCCAGCCCATATATTATCAGCACAACATCTTCCGGTATCGCCCGTGCTATCATCATGGAAAAGGATTTTACCTGTATCGCAGTCTATAAGTGAAACACCATAAGGTTTGTCCTCATGGCAAATCCATGCCTCAAGACCTGGGTTATCGGGGTCAAGGTCGCCGACGTGCATAGCATCTCCATGACCCTGATTGGTATTCCAAAGAATTGTACCATCATCGTCAATGCAAGTAGAACCTGTTATAATTTCTTGTTTTCCGTCTCCATCGACATCAGCTGCCATTGAATTATGGTTACCATCTCCATAACCCGCAGAACTACTACTTGTTCCGGTATCAAACATCCAAAGTTTAACAAGTTTTTTATTTTCAACCTTATAAGCAGTTGCAGTCATTCTTCCGTAATATCCACGACCCGTAACAACACAAGGGTGAATTCCGTCAAGATACGCCGTAGTTCCCCAGAAACGGTCGACACGGTTGGTACTGTCTGAACTTTTTCCCCATGCTTTTGTATTACCACGAGCAGGTTCATAATCAACGGTATCAAGAGCCTTACCAGTCGCACCATCAAATAATGTATAAAATTCATCGCCTGTTATAATAAAGCCGTTGGAATTACGATAATCTTTTGAGGCATCACCTATAACATTACCCATACCGTCAACAGTGCCGTCAGCTGTTTTACAGCACATTTCTGCCTTACCATCAAGGTCATAATCGGCAACGAAAAATTGAGTATAATGAGCACCTGCACGAATATTCACACCCAAATCAATACGCCATAGCTTAGTACCGTCCATTTTATAGCAGTCGATGTAAACATTATCTGTTTTACCTTTTTGAGAATTATCTTTAGAATTAGAAGGGTCCCATTTAAGAAACAACTCATATTGACCGTCACCATCGACATCACCCACGGACATATCGTTCGGTGTATATTGTGAACCAGGGCTATCGAGTTTCACATCAAAATAAGCGTTATCAGATTGTAAGGAACAAACATCACTACTAATAAGCTTAGAACCATTATAACATTCGACTTTATATACAGATTTTGAGTTTCCGGAACTGTCAAGGAAACAGGTTGCACCTTTGGAATAAGAATTATCCTTTTCAGTGCTTGTGTATATAAGAGTATTATCACGATAAAGTTTAAAAACTGCCTCGTCAGGGTCTGATGCAAGGAAACGCCAGTTTACAAGCATACCTGAACCAGTATTTACTGCACTAATACCTCTGTCAAGGAATTCAACGACATTACTACCGGTATTATTGATAGTAAGTGCTTCTGCATAAGGGACACTTAATGGAATACTGTTTAGAGTTGTCAATGAAACAATGCCTGCCAGCACTACTGAAACTTTCCTTTTCAAATGCATAAAAATCATTCCTCCGTAAAAAATAACAAAAAATTTCCACAAACCCCTCAAATATAATGTAACATTATTATAGCATAACTTTCC
>CAZTUV010000119.1:0-6488 GCA_964616595.1 uncultured Alistipes sp. | reverse complement strand
TATTATATAAAAAAAGTCCAGATTTATACTGGATCTTTTTCAACAGACTGAAACAGCACCTTATGTGATGCTGTTAGTAGTATTGTTCTTTATATTTGCTTTAAGTTCAGCAAGCTCTTTTGTGAGTTCAATAACCATTGTCTGCTCCATATGAAGTTTGTCAAGAAGTTCTTTCTGCTTTGATGTTGCTTCATCAGTAATCTTCTTAAATTCAGTGTTTGCTTTTTCTCTGCTTCAATAACCGCCTTATCAAGTGCGATTTCTGCTTCCTTGCCCTTGCTGTTTTTGTCGATTACGATATAGAATGTGTTGCCATTCTTACTCTGAATGGCGATAAACTGACGGTCAACCACATCTGTCGACACATCTTCGATGATGGTAGCGTTTCCTTCGGGAAGTCCGAGCGTAGGAGCTTCACTTTCCTGTCTGACAGTTATTTCAGCGTTATCTTCGGAAGTAGTCTGTTCAGGAACGGTTATCTCAGGCTTGGAATATTCGATAACCATATCCTCAGAAATAACGGGAAGTTCACCGCTTTCGATAATCTCTGACGAAACAACGGTTGTAACCGCTTCTTCCATCTCTATCGGCTCATCAATGAGAATATCTCCCGTGGCGTAAACGCTCATCGCAGACATTGAAAAAGCTCCGCACATAACAAGTACGGAGCAAAGAATTTTACTCATCTTCTTCATCTTCGGTAATCCTTTCTGTAACGAAATTTGTAGTTTCAGGCTTTACAACCTGTTCGACAGGTTTCGGCTGTTCAGCCATAAGCAGAGCTTTGAGCTGAGAGCTGTCAATCTTACTCAAATTTACAAGCTGTAAAATTCGAGTATTTTCAAGAGAGCTTACACGAGCGATACCTTGCTTTTCTTTTTCAAGAATATCAGCTTTCTTTGCTCGGATACTCTCCAAGTCGGCAATAGCTTTTTCAAGTAATGCCTCGGTTTTTCAAGTAATGCCTCGGTTTTTCAAGTGGTGTAGGCAAATTATCTCCTCCTAGTATAATAATGATATAGTCAAAAGGCAGCTTCACAATAGACAACCGGACTAAAATAAGGTAAACTAAAGAGGATAGGACAAAAAATGTTCACCTCCATAGGAAGTCGATTTTATCGACCAATACCTGTAACAAAGTCAATTAGTCCATCCAATGAAGAATTATGATTAGGCTGGTTGGGGAGCCGTCTTGTGGCTATACCTGAGTGGTACAGCAGAAACTAAACTCGAGCCTGATGTTAAACATGAAATTAAGACAGAGCAGGTTATTAGTGATACCTCCAAAGAACTTTTAAAAGTCTTTGAAAGCTTGCCGATTAGAGAACGTGTAAAGCTTCTCAACATGGTTTATGAATTTGAGGAAGATTACAGAAATAAAGAAAAATAATCTATACATACTGTATAAATATGATGCACCAACCAGTTGGTATATCATTTTTGTTTGCAAAAATTGACTTTTTCTGAGATTTTAGAAAATTTCCAAAAGTTCTTAAAATCAATCTAAACGCTAAATATAGCCTTTAAAATAGTTTTTTCAATCTTTAGAACGCTTTAAAACACCAACCGTTTTAGAAAACAAAAAACCTTGAAATCGAACTTTCGTTCTGAAATCAAGGTTTTTTTGTTTTTGACAACTTAATTTATTTAACTTTTATCTTTTCAGGATTTTTCAAATTTTCACGCTGATTATTCGCCTATATACTGCCGTTTTTCACACATAACTCGCATTTTACCGTATTAATTCGGCTTTTCCCATTTTTGTTGTTTTGCTTGTCAATTCTCATCAAAGTAACAGAAAGGCGTTTTTTTGAATAAACAGTCATTTTTGTGATAAACAGAAATTTTTATACTTACTTGACTGATTTATTTATATCATCAGAGATTTTACTTGAATCTTTGATAGATTTATTATTTTTTAAGAGAGGGGTCATACTTTTTGCACAAATTGCCATTGTTGAAGCATTATGAAAAAATGCTGACGATGATGGAGTAATTATTCCCATAAGTCCCATAAGTAACAATGCAGAATTAAACCCAATAATAAAATGATAATTACGATTTATTCTAAACATAAGCTTTTCGCTTAGTTCACGCAATGTAGAAAGTTCTGTCAAATCAGCACCACATAGTGTGATATCTGCTGTTTCTCTGGCAATATCTGAGGCATCGCTCATTGCAACGGAGACATTTGCAGCAGCAAGAGCAGGAGCATCATTTATTCCGTCACCGACCATAATAACACGTTTTTTATCAGATTTAAGTTGTTCTATATATTGGTGTTTATCTTCTGGTAGCACTTGTGCATAAAATACAGGAATTCCAAGTTGACTAGCTGTTGTTTCTGCGGCTTTTTGACTATCTCCGGTAAGCATTATAATATTTTTTATACCAGAATCATTCAGTAAATCAATAGCTCTTTTTGCTTCTGGTCTTGGAGGGTCAGAAATGCATAATACTCCAGCCAGCATTTTTCCCACAGCAAGATACACAACCGAACATGAACCGGCTTTTTCATCAATTTCTGCCTGTTGTTCTGAAGTGATTTCTATATTTTCGTCTTCGATTATAAAATGTTTGCTACCTATAATAGCACGTTCTCCATGAAGTGAAGTAACTATACCATGTGCAACAATATATTTTACATCTGCATGTTCTTCATCATGATTAATACCTTTATCAGCAGCACCTTTCACAATAGCCCTTGCCACACTGTGAGGAAAATGTTCTTCCAGACACGCAGCAATTTTCAAAACTTCTTCTTCCGAGTAATTTCCAAAAGGTATTACACATTCCAAGACAGGTTCCGCATTGGTCAAAGTTCCGGTTTTGTCAAAAACAATGCTATCTGCAAGTGCAAATTCTTCAAGATACTTTCCGCCCTTGACTGTAATATTATGGTCAGACGCTTCACGTATAGCAGATATAACTGAAATTGGTGTAGAGATTTTAATTGCACAGGAATAATCCACCATAAGTATGGATACTGCTTTTGTGATATTTCGTGTAAAAAGTAACGTCAGTCCGAATCCGATAAAACTAAAAGGCACAATACTATCAGCCAGATGTTCGGCTTTGCTTTGAACTCCAGCCTTAAGGTTTTCTGAATTGTCAATAAGTTTTATAATTTGTTGAATCTTAGTATTTCCGCTCAATGCTCTTACTCGAATCACAATAGAGCCTTCATCTATAACAGTACCGGCAAACACGGTAGAATCCTTTGATTTGGCGACACCTAATGATTCTCCTGTCATAGAAGATTCATTAACATTAGCCTCACCATATACGACTTCACCATCAACCGGAATGACGCTTCCTGTACGCACACGAATAAAATCACCTGTTTTAAGTTCTGACATAGGAATAAGTACATCAGAATCATCAGTTACAAGCCATACTTTATCTGTTTTAACAGCAAGACTATCAGTCAGTATCGCTTTAGTTTTTGTTCTTGTGTAATCTTCAAGCAATGTAGAAATTGACAACATAAACATAATAGTACTTGCTGTTTTATAGCTTTTTTGTACAAGACACGCTGTTACAGAAGTGCCATCTAATACATCAACATTCAAATGGCCTTCACCAAGAGCATTTACAGCACGCCAAATATACTTTAGACTTTTAGCGACTGTAATAATATTTCCGATTGATACAGGCAGGATAGCTTTTGACACAAATCTTTTCAGCAAAAGTTTTGAGAGTTCATTTTTAAAATCTGTATCTATTTTATTTTTTTCTGTTTCATAAGATGGCTGAAGGTTTTCAGGATTAATTTCAGAAACAATTTTAATAATATCTGTTCTGTATTCTTTTTTATAGTATACTAAAATGCCACCATTTTCAGAATGTACTTCTACTTTTTGGACAAAAGACTTTGAAGTCAGCAAATCACAGACAGAGTTTTCCAGTGACTTGTCAAAAGCGTATCCACCACAACGGAAACGTATTCTTCCTGGTTTATCATATACAATTTTGAATTTCATTCCTCACACTCTTCATTCTCATCAAGACCAGCTTCTGTTTTAGCATCATAGCAAATATCAGCAGCTTCATCTTTCATGTTCTGGAAAGTTTCCTTGGCATCATTTTGCAATTTCATACCCTTTGCCAATCCTGAAACTGCAATTTTACGTGTTTTGGGAGAAGTTACAATTTTCTTTCCTACTATAACAGCAGCAGCCCCACCGATAGCACACCATAATTTTTGATTTTTAAAGCAATTCCACATAAATAACAACTCCTTATAAATTAATGTCATATATTATGACAATTTTATTATAATATATTTTTTCACATATGTCAAGAATTTTTCATAGAAATATTTTCAATCATATAGTGATTTCTATTTGTATATTTTCTATACCGACTATACAACTTTCATAATATCCGTCGCCAGTAATTCTTGGATAACTTATTATTTCATATCCGTCTTTTTCAAACTGTTGTGTAAGTTTATTAACACTTTCTTTTGAGCCGACGCTGAAAGCAATATGATTAAGACCTGTCCGGATAGTTGATTTGCAATCTTTCTGAACATTATGACGATTCATTATTTCAATTCTTGCCCCGTCTTTAAATGTCAAAAAATAAGATTTGAAACTTGTATTAATGTTATGATATAGTTCACTTGATTTTGCGTCAAAATATTTCACAAAAAAATTTTTAGCATTTTCAAGATTATCAACATACATAGCCACGTGTTCTATTCTCAAACCTATCACCCCTGTTTAAAATCTGAAATCACGGTTCCCATTTTTTATAAGCTGAATATTTTCAATGGTTTTATTTTTAACTTCAGGATTAGTTATATTATTTATTTCATGTGATATCAGGAGTTCGCCGACAGATTTTGTCTGAACAGATGCGTAATCCTCAAGATATTCCTGTAAAGTCATAAGAGCATTCGGGTGACAGCAATTTTGAATCTGACCCACCTTACATAATGACATAAAACGGTCACCTGTTCTGCCTTCACGATAACAGGCTGTACAGAACGATGGTATATAATTCATATCCATAAGCCATTTAACGACCTCATCAAGTGAACGCTGGTCAGACACGTCAAATTGTTCTGTATCATGAGGGCGTTCGCTGTCCGAATAACCGGCATAACCTCCTACTGAAGTTCTTGACCCGCCAGAAATCTGTGATATACCTAAACCTAAAACTTTATTTCTGCAAGATTCATTTTCACGTGTTGAAATAATCATTCCAGTATATGGAACAGCAATTCTTATACAAGCAATTATTTTAGCGAAAATATCGTCATCAATACTGTTATCGAATACATTCGGGTCAATATCAGATGCTTTTTTTACTCTTGGAACGCTTATAGTATGAGGCCCTACTCCATGAACAGCTTCAAGATGTTCGGCATGCATAAGCAATCCGGCAAACTCATATTTATACATATCCAGACCAAAAAGCACTCCTAAACCAACGTCATCAATTCCACCTTGCATTGCTCTGTCCATTGCCTCAGTATGGTAAGCATAATTATGTTTTGGGCCTGCCGGATGAAGTTTCTCATAGCTTTCTCTATGGTATGTTTCCTGAAAAAGTATGTATGTACCGATTCCTGCATTTTTAAGTTTTCTGTAATTTTCAACAGTAGTTGCCGCAATATTAACATTAACACGTCTGATTGCACCATTCTTATGTTTTATAGAATATATAGTGTTTATACATTCCAGAATATACTCGATTGGGTTATTTATGGGGTCTTCTCCAGCTTCAATAGCAAGACGTTTATGCCCCATATCCTGCAAAGCGGTAACTTCTGCTATGATTTCCTCCTGCGAAAGCTTTTTGCGTGGAATTTCTCTGTTCTGATAATGATATGGACAATAAACACATTGATTTACACAATAATTTGATAGATATAACGGAGCAAACATAACGATTCTGTTACCATAGAAAGCTTGTTTGATTTCATGTGCAAGAGAATACATTTTTTCAATCATTTCAGGAATTTCACAAGCTAAAAGCACACTTGCCTCACGATGATTCAATCCTGAACATTCAATGCCTCTTCCTGTTTTTTTAGGAGATGCTTTTTCAAGAATTGTCTCAATAAGCTGTATATTGTTCTTGTTTTTTTCAGCGAATTCAATTGTATCAAGTATTTCCTCATGATTTATAAATTCATCTGCTATGGTAGATTTAGGATTATACATAATGTAATACCTCCAAATTATTTTATTAATAAAAATCCGCCTGCAAAAAACAGACGGCATAGCTTAATTAAAGTTTTCGACAAAATCAAACCTATATTATCTGATTTAATGTCTGTGAATACGACAACAAAATAAATTATTTATACCATCAAACTGTGTTTTTTATTATAGCATAAAATCATTATTTTGTCTACTGTTTTTTTAAAAATGGAAGTAATTAATAGCAGAGTTAAAGATAACCTATAATACTGAAAGGAAGTTCCTTATTACCATATTGTTTTCTGAATCTTGCCTTAGCTACACCAAATCTGT
>CAZTUV010000118.1:0-6507 GCA_964616595.1 uncultured Alistipes sp. | reverse complement strand
ATTATTCAATGGAAGAATCTGTATCTGCTGTTGTAACCTGCATGAATAATATAGGCTTTGGTGTGGGACGTTTCAGCACTTCCGGAAACTTCGGAGGACTCAACGCTTTTTCAAAATTTGTATTAAGTTTCGATATGCTCATAGGAAGATTAGAAATCTATCCACTTATAATGCTCTTTGCTATAAAAAGAAACTAAAATTAATCAGGAGGACTTGCCCTATGAAAACTTATAAAAAAATAATATCTGTACTACTTAGTACAATAATGGTGTTAATGTGCATGAATTGTTCAGTTATATCAGCAGAATATGCTAATGCTACTTCTAAAATGATGCTTTACTTTAATCTTATGGAGGCATCAGCAGGTCAGGACGTTCAGTTAAATCTTTATGCCACTAATACAGTCGCTATTAAAGAAATAGAAAACCTCAGGCTTATTATTCCGGACGGATTTGAAGTTACTGGCATGGAAGAAACATCACCAGTTTTTAACGGCAATGTAACATATTCTGTTACTGATAACTACCTTAATTTCAATATTTCAAGCAACGGAACTTTAAATACAGATTCAAATATTGCAGCTACAATATATATGCATATTTCTGAAAACTGTACCGCTGGCAAATACGATTTCCAATGGTCAACCAATTATCTTTTGTGTACAAAAGCTGACGGAACAAACTATACTCCTACACTATCATTTGGTCGTATAGTAGTAGGAGATTCAACAACCGTTACCACATCAACAACTGTTACAACAACTACTACGATGACAACTACTGTAACAACAACTACTACTTCTATCCCAGAATATAATAAATACAGTATACGATTCGTTGATGAAGAAACAGGCAAATTGGTTTCTGGTATAAAATACAATATAGTATCCTATGATTATGCCAATGATATCGCTTATCCTATCCAAACATCATCTGACAGTCCAGATTATTTTGAATTTATATCCGATACTGCCTATGTCAAACTTTCAACAGTTGTTCAGGCTATACCAGACGAATATTACATTAAAAACGGTACTACACGTTGGGAACTTTCTGCTAACAAGCCTGATTTAATAGTATATCTTAGCAAAATAGCTTCAACAACAACAACTACTACAATAACTACTACAAGCACTACAACAGTTTCTGCATACATGGACATAAATATTTATTCATATCCTACTAAAATGAATTACAAAATTGGTGAGGAAATTGACCTTTCTGGTGGAAGTTGGTATGTTTCTGGAGTACACTCAAACGGCAAGAAATTTATTACTACAACATATAGTATGATTTCAGATAATAATTTTATTGATACTTCAGAATTTGACAGTTCAAAAGAAGGAACTTATAAAATCTTTATCAGAATGCAATACGAAGAATTATCAGCTGAAACTTATTTTAAAGTAACTGTTTCTCCTGCTGTTAAATTGGGCGATATCAACAATGATGGTATTATCGATTCAGTTGATGCAAGTATGATACTTACTGAATACTCCAATATTTCAACATCAGGTGAAGGGAATTTCACAACTGAACAGAAACAAAATTCAGATATAAATAGCGATGGTATTATTGATTCAGTTGATGCATCAATTTTACTTTCTTACTATGCTTACATATCAACAGGCGGTACAAATAGTATTTCGGATTGGATTATTACCAATAATATCTAACTTAATGCCTTTTATCTTCCGTTTTAATAGGAAAAATAACAAAATATAATTAATTTTACGGCTTTTTTAAGTGAAACACTTGACAAGCCGTTTTTTTTGGAGTATAATATAATAGTGTACTTTGATAAGTACATGATTTTTAAAGAAAAGGAGGAAGAATATGCCTACATTTAACCAACTCGTTCGTAAGGGCAGAAAAGATTTGGAGGTTAAATCCACAGCTCCAGCTCTTCAAAAAGGTTACAATGCTAAGAAGAAAACTCAGATTGACCAGAGTTCTCCTCAGAAGAGAGGCGTTTGTACAGCTGTAAGAACTGCTACACCTAAAAAGCCAAACTCCGCTATGAGAAAAATCGCAAGAGTTAAGCTTACTAATGGTTATGAAGTTACTTCTTATATCCCTGGTATCGGTCATAATCTTCAGGAACACAGCGTCGTTCTTATCAGAGGCGGACGTGTTAAGGACCTTCCTGGTGTACGTTACCACATCATCAGAGGTACTCTTGACGCACAGGGCGTTACTAATCGTGCTCAGGCTCGTTCCAAGTACGGTGCTAAGAAACCTAAGCAGAAGTAATCTATTTCTCTGTTAACAGACTCGCAGGTCTATAAAACTGTATTTTTTAAAAATAGGATAACTACTACCGCTGGATAATGCGGAGATTTTATATATAAAATCCTCTGCATTGGCTCTGGCATACCGTACCGGTGAAGTTTTTCTCCCCGTGTCGGGAGCAGTAATCGGTCGGTTTGAGTACCTATGAATTCATTAATCTATGTGAAGGAGGGAAGCGAAAATGCCAAGAAGAGGTAATATCGCAAAGCGTGACGTATTACAGGACCCTGTATATAATTCAAAACTTGTTACACGTCTTATTAACAACATAATGCTCGACGGTAAAAAGGGTGTTGCACAAAAAATTGTTTATGGTGCTTTCGACATCGTAGCTGAAAAGACAGGCAAGGACGCTCTTGAAGTTTTTGAACAGGCTATGGAAAATATTATGCCACAGCTCGAAGTAAAGGCTCGTCGTTTAGGTGGTGCAACTTACCAGGTTCCTATGGAGGTTAGACCAGAAAGAAGACAGACTTTAGGTCTCAGATGGATTACTAAGTATTCCAGAGAGAGAAACGAAAAAACTATGAAAGAAAGACTTGCCGGTGAAATCCTCGACGCTCTTAACGGTACAGGCGGTGCTTGCAAGAAGCGTGACGATACTCACAAGATGGCAGAAGCAAATAAGGCATTTGCTCACTACCGTTGGTAAGAGTGAAGGAGGATTATTATGTCAAGAGATTGTTCACTTGAAAATACAAGAAATATCGGCATAATGGCCCACATTGACGCAGGTAAAACCACTACCACAGAACGTATCCTCTATTACACCGGCGTTAACCATAAAATCGGTGAAACTCATGAGGGTAGTGCTACTATGGACTGGATGGCTCAGGAACAGGAAAGAGGTATAACAATTACTTCTGCTGCTACTACTTGCTATTGGGCTGGTCATAGACTTAACATTATCGATACACCTGGTCACGTTGACTTTACTGTTGAAGTTGAACGTTCACTTCGTGTACTCGACGGCTCTGTAACAGTTCTTTGTGCTAAGGGCGGTGTTGAGCCACAGTCTGAAACCGTTTGGAGACAGGCTGACAACTATAAAGTTCCCCGTATGGCTTATGTAAATAAAATGGACATTATGGGTGCTAATTTCTATCGTGTCGTTGACATGATGAAAGACAGACTTAAATGTAATGCTGTTCCAATTCAGCTTCCTATCGGTGCTGAAGAAGATTTCAGAGGTATTATTGACCTCGTTGAAATGAAAGCTTATGTTTATTATGATGACCTCGGAAAGGATATCCGTGTTGAGGAAATCCCAGAGGATATGAAAGAAAAGGCACAGGAATACCATGAAGCAATGGTTGAACATGTCGCTGAACAAGATGACGCTCTTATGGAGAAATACTTCGAAGAAGGTGAACTCTCTATCGAGGAAATCAAGGCTTGTATCAGAAAGGCAACTATCGCTAATACAATGGTTCCAGTCGTTTGTGGTACTTCATATAAAAACAAGGGCGTTCAGAAACTCCTCGATGCTATCATAGACTATATGCCTTCTCCAATTGACGTTCCTGCTATCAAGGGCGTAAATCCTGATACAGATGAAGAAGAGGACAGACCATCTTCAGATGATGAACCATTCTCTGCTCTCGCTTTCAAAATCGCTACTGACCCATTCGTTGGTAAACTCGCATTCTTCCGTGTTTATTCCGGCGTCGTAAATCAGGGTGATACTGTTCTTAACGCTACAAAGGACAACCGTGAAAGATTCGGACGTATCGTTCAAATGCATGCTAACCACAGAAAAGACCTCACTACCGTTTACTCTGGTGATATCGCCGCTGCTGTTGGTCTTAAAAATACTACAACCGGTGATACTCTCTGTGATGAAAAACACCCAATTATCCTTGAATCAATGGAATTCCCAGAGCCTGTTATTCAGCTCGCCATCGAGCCTAAAACTAAGGCTGGTCAGGAAAAAATGGGTATCGCTCTTGCTAAGCTCGCTGAAGAAGACCCAACTTTCAAAACATGGACTGACGAAGAAACAGGTCAGACTATCATTGCTGGTATGGGTGAACTTCACCTCGATATCATCGTTGACAGACTTCTCCGTGAATTTAAGGTAGAAGCTAATGTCGGTGCTCCTCAGGTTGCTTATAAAGAAACTATTAAGGGTAATGCTGATATCGATTACAAATATAAGAAACAGTCCGGTGGTTCTGGTCAGTACGGTCACGTTAAAATCCGTGTTGAACCTAATGAATCCGGTAAGGGCTATGAATTTAAGAATGCAGTTGTCGGCGGTTCTGTTCCTAAGGAATATATCCCTGCTGTTGACGCTGGTATTCAGGGTGCTATGAAAGCCGGTATCCTTGCTGGTTATGAAGTTGTTGACGTTAAGGTTGAACTCTATGACGGTTCTTACCACGAAGTTGACTCCTCTGAAATGGCATTCAAGATAGCTGGTTCTATCGCATTCAAGGAAGCTCTTAAACAGGCTAACGCTATCCTTATGGAACCTGTTATGAAAGTAGCTGTTATCGTTCCTGATGAATATACAGGTACTGTTATAGGTGACCTTAGTTCACGCCGTGGACAAATTCAGGGTCAGGAAACAAGAACAGGTACTGTTCAGGTTGATGCACTCGTTCCACTTTCAGAAATGTTCGGATATACTTCTGACCTTCGTTCAAATACTCAGGGTCGTGGTCAGTATACTATGGAACCTCACAGTTATCAGGAAGTTCCTAAGAGCATCGCTGAAAAAATTATGGCTTCCAGAAGCAAAAACTAATGTAATCTCGTGTTTTGGAGAAAAAGTTCTCCAAAACACTTGCATTTATAATCATAATCTGTTATAATTATATTACAGATTACTGTATTTTTTCTATTTAAGGAGGAAATTTCCAATGGCAAAGGCTAAATTTGAAAGAACAAAACCACATGTAAACATTGGTACTATCGGTCACGTTGACCACGGTAAGACCACTCTTACAGCTGCTATCACAAAGACTCTTGCTCTTAAGGGTCAGGCTCAGTATGAAGCTTATGATATGATTGATAAGGCTCCTGAAGAAAGAGAACGTGGTATCACAATTAATACTGCTCACGTTGAATATGAAACAGAAGCTCGTCACTATGCTCACGTTGACTGCCCAGGTCACGCTGACTATGTTAAGAACATGATTACTGGTGCTGCTCAGATGGACGGTGCTATCCTCGTTGTTGCTTCTTCTGATGGCCCTATGGCTCAGACAAGAGAACATATCCTTCTCGCTCGTCAGGTTGGCGTTCCTGCAATCGTTGTATTCATGAACAAGGCTGACCAGGTCGATGATGAAGAACTTCTCGAACTCGTTGAAATGGATATCCGTGACCTTCTCTCCAGCTACGATTTCCCTGGCGATGATACTCCTATCATTAAGGGTTCTGCTCTTGCTGCTCTTAACGCTCCAGATGATATCAATGACCCAGCTTATGCTCCTATCCTTGAACTTATGGAAGCTGTTGACGAATTCATTCCAAGCCCAGAAAGAGATGAAGCTAAGCCATTCCTTATGCCTATCGAAGATACTATGACTATCTCTGGTCGTGGTACTGTTGTTACAGGTAGAGTTGAAAGAGGACGTCTCGATGTTAACAAGCCTGTTGAAATCGTTGGTCTTTCTGATGAAAAACTTAACACTGTTGTTACAGGTCTCGAAATGTTCCGTAAGACTCTTGACTTCTGTGAAGCTGGTGATAACGTTGGTGCTCTTCTCCGTGGTATCACAAGAGACCAGGTTGAAAGAGGACAGGTTCTTTGTGCTCCTGGTTCAATTCACCCACACACAAAGTTTGCTGGTCAGGTTTACGTTCTTAAGAAGGAAGAAGGCGGTCGTCATACTCCATTCTTCAACAACTACAGACCTCAGTTCTATTTCAGAACTACTGACGTTACTGGTGTAGTTACTCTCCCTGCTGATAAGGAAATGTGTATGCCTGGTGATAACGTTTCTATGGACGTTGAACTCATCACTCCTATCGCTATTGAAGAAGGTCTCCGTTTCGCTATTCGTGAAGGCGGAAGAACTGTTGGCTCAGGTGTCGTAACAGCTATTAACGAATAATCTAAAACTTCAAAAAAGACTGTTGAAATTAATTTTTCAACAGTTCTTTTTTATGTTATAAAGTAATATATAATGAAATCAATAACAATGATTTCAAGCAAAACCATGACAATAGATAACTACTATTCTCAAGTTTATTATAAGTAATGTAT
>CAZTUV010000117.1:0-6577 GCA_964616595.1 uncultured Alistipes sp. | reverse complement strand
CTTATACATGACAGCATTTAATAATATACTCCTCACCTAAGAAACAGGAAATTCTGATTTAACAGATATCGCATGTTTTTTAAATCAGTCACCGAATGATACTCCGATATCACGGGCAGCAATTACAAGATGGTTGTCAACATCAACAAACTTTGTTTTTCCAGCTATATCATTAAGTTTATTTGAAGTTATTTTGTTTCCGATTTTTGCGACAGTTCTTCCGTACTTTTCTTGTGATATAAGATATGCCGCATGCACACCAAATTGAGTTGATAAAACTCTATCATAAGCAGATGGAGCTCCACCTCTCAGCATATGCCCCGGAACACATACACGTGCCTCTATACCAGTATTTGCCTGAATCTGTGCTGCTATACGTGAAGTTGCTGTAATTATTCCGGATTCCAGACGTTTTTTTGCACGTTCTTTTTTCTTCATCTTTGATTCTGCGATATCAAAAGCACCTTCAGCAACTGCCAATATAGAAAACGGTTTGCCTGATGCACTTCTTGCCATTACAGAATCACAAACTTTATCAATGTCATATGGAATCTCAGGAATAATTATAACATCTGCACCACCTGCTATTCCTGCATTAAGAGTTAACCAGCCGGCTTTGTTGCCCATAATTTCGCAGACAAGTATTCTTGAATGGCTTGCTGCCGTTGTATGAAGGCGGTCAATAACATCTGTTGCGATATCAACGGCTGTATGGAATCCGAATGTAACATCTGTTCCATATATATCATTATCAATAGTTTTAGGAAGTCCAATAATATTAAGACCCTCATCAGAAAGCAACTTTGAAGTTTTATGAGTACCATTTCCACCAAGAGTAAGAAGGCAATCCAATTTTTGTTTCTTGTAAGTTTCTTTCATATTCTTAACCTTATCGATATTATCTTCACCTATAACCTGCATCATTTTGAATGGCTGACGTTTAGTTCCGAAAATAGTACCACCCTGAGTAAGGATTCCAGAGAATGATGATGGTGACATATCCTTGCAAAGATTATTTATAAGTCCATAGTATCCATTGGAAATGCCCACGATATCAACATTATCTTCGCCGAATCTTTCATAGCAAGCTTTTGCCACGCCTCTTATTGTAGCATTGAGTCCTGGACAATCGCCTCCGCTTGTAAGAATACCTATTCTTCTTTTCATGTGAATAACCTCCATTTAAATTATTTGTTATATTTTTTCATATTTTCTTCAAAGAATTCCTGCAATTCATTAGCCGGCATCGGCTTGCCGTACAGATACCCCTGACCGAAATCGCAGCCGACTTTTCTCAGAATATCCTCCTGATTAACATTTTCAATACCTTCCGCAATAGTTTCGATTCCTTTGGACTTTGCGATTCTTATAACTGAAGAAACTATTTCATAAGCTATATTATCGTGTTCGATATCGATTATGAATGAACGGTCAAGTTTCAAAAGCGTAATCGGAAGTATCTGAAGATAACTTAATGAGGAATATCCTGTTCCAAAGTCGTCCATAGCCAGCTTAACACCGAGTTCACGAAGTTTATTCATTTGAGAAACTGCATAATCAATATCGCTTAAAGCAAGAGTTTCAGTAAGTTCAACTTCAAGCCATTTAGGTTCAAGACCAGTTTTTACAAGGGTTTCAAAAACTTTATCTTTCAAATCTTTCTGGTAGAAATCCGTTGAAGTAAAATTGATTGACATAACAATTTCGGGATATCCCATTTTTTGCCATAATTTATTTTGCCGGCAACCTTCATTTAAAACAAATTCGCTTATTTTTCCGATAAGATGTGAACTTTCGGCAACCGGCACAAAAATATCAGGTCTTATAATAGTACCGTCTGGTTTAATCCAGCGAATAAGTGCCTCAACTCCAATCATCTTACCTGTTAAAAGGTCTATTTTCGGCTGATAGAACAATTGAAGTTCATTGTTGTCAATAGCAAGTGCCAGTTCTTTTTCAAGTTCATTTCTACATATTATGGAATCATGCATACGTGCTTCATAGCCATGAACGGAACTGTTTTCTGTCCCACCGGATTTAAGGGCAAATTCAGCATGTTCAAAAGTTTCAAGAAAAGTATCACCATCTTCAGGCATTTTTGAATATCCTGCCGAACAGCTAAGATTTATTGAAGAAAAATCACCAACAGCAAGCTTGGCAAATTCTTCCTGAATACTCTTGGCAGTACGAACCGGCAAATCATCATCACCATAATCCTTTATAATCATTGCAAAATTATCGCCGCTCATTCTGCCAGCCAATCCTCCGGGAGTAATGAACTTATACATAATATTTGCAAAACTCTTTAAAATATAATTACCATTTTGATAACCACAGCTATCATTGATGATATGAAAACGGTCTATATCAAAAACAATAATCCAGTACGAACATTTAAGAAGGCGACATTGTTCAAAAGTTTCCTGACCGACATTCATAAACTTATTATGGTTTGCAATTTCAGTAACTTCATCAATATACGCAAGGCGTTCAATAATCAAATCCTTTTCATGTTCCTGCGAACTGTCAATTAATGCACCACCAAACATAGGGAGGGAATCAGAACTATTCATTCCCTTATACCGATAAGAATACCAATGATATAGTCCGTCGGCAGATTTAATACGTATTTCAATATTATGAACTTCATTTCCATTATCAATATTAGCCGATTTTATAACACTATCAAATGTCAGGCGGTCACTTGCATGAATAATCGAACGAAACGTATTAAGTGATATACTGTTAGCTTTAATTCCAAGCATACGCTGAGTTTCAGGAGAAATTATAAAGTCTGCCATATCATTTGACATTATGATTCCGATTTCAGCGATTCCCATTGAATAATTAAAGAGGTCATTTGTACTTGCAAGGTCAAGACGCATTTTTTTTATCTCAGTAAGATTCAAACCCGTACTTAAATATAATGAAGATTTTTTCTTTTGTTTCACAAGAGATGTACTCCATGCTATGGTAGTCGGCACATTGTCCGCACTCATAAAACGTGCTTCATGGGAATTACTATTTATTATTTCCTGAATTGTGGAGGTATTTACATTATCTATACCAAAAGCCCGCATAATTTCGGCTTGATGGTCAAAATTCGCCTCTATGCCGAGCAATTTACGCATATGCTTATTCATATAAACGGCTGAAAAATCATCAGTCCACATAATCATTTCAGCATTAAGGTCTTCTGAAATTCCTGCTATATCACTTGCATCAACTGATGATTTATGTTTTCTGTAAATATAAGCGGAAATAGCAAGTATGAGCGACAAAAAGAACATTGTAGAAATATATGTAACAATTATTGCCATTGTCATTTCCGGAACAATTCGTGTATATGCAATTACAAGACTGGTAGCAACTGCTATTACTATTGCGGCAGCTAATGGATTGTTTAGGTTCATATATTTTCGCCTCCAATCAGAATGATACTGAACCAAATATATTATAGCAAAAATTAACGAAAATGTCAATCATAAATTTGAATTTGATGACAAAATAAATAAAGTTACTGGAAAATTACAGAAAATCATCACAGAATATACACTTTCACATGATATTATGTTATAATAAAGTTACTGGAAAAGAAAATTTTCAGTAATTAAGAATATAAAAAGAGGTGTTTGTTATTTATGGAACATATTTTGGTAGTAGACGACGAAATCAATATAAGAAAAGTTGTCCGTGAATATGCAGAGTTTGAAGGATATGAAGTTACAGAAGCAGAAAACGGTATGGAGGCTGTTAACCTTTGTCACGACAATGACTATGACCTGATTATTATGGACGTTATGATGCCACGACTCGATGGTTATTCTGCTTGCAAAGAAATTCATAAAACAAAGAAAATACCAGTTATTATGCTGTCGGCAAGAAGTGAAGAATATGATAAGCTTTTTGGCTTTGAAATCGGCGTTGATGATTACGTCGTAAAACCTTTCTCACCCAAGGAACTTATGGCACGTGTCAAAGTCGTTCTTAAAAGAAACTCTGTTTCTGAAACCCCAGTATATCAGGACAAATATGTCTTTGAGGGACTGGAAGTGGATATTTCAGGACGTGAAGTTTATGTTGATGGCAAAAAGGTTTCTATGACTCCGAAAGAATACGATTTGCTCTTTTATCTCGTAAAAAACAGAAATATTGCACTTACCAGAAATAAATTGCTTGAAGAAGTATGGGGATACGATTTCTTTGGCGATGACAGAACAGTTGATACCCATATTAAAATGTTACGTAGCAGTCTTGGTGAACATTATCGTAATTATATAGTCACTTTGAGAGGACTGGGGTATAAGTTTGAATATATTCAATAAAATAAAAAAAGCAAATAACCGTATGCCATTACGTCTTAAAGTATGGATGCATTTTGTGATGTTTACAATACTTGTATTTGTACTTATGTGGATATTTCAAATATTTTTTCTTGAATCTTTTTATGAAAAAATGAAAACAAATTCTGTTGCCGAAAATGCTGTCGAAATAGTTAACGCCTATAATTCAGAATATAAAAAAGGAAATAAATCTGAATTTGTAGAAAAATACACCGAAATAGCAATTGAAAACGATGTATGTGTGGAAGTTCTGGACAGATATGGACGTTCAATATATTCAAAGGACGTTCTTGGGGATTGCCTTCTTCATGGAAAAGAAAACAGTACATATAAATTTCTTAATGAAATAAGACGTACTGGATTGTCAGAAGCTTTGTATAAAGTTTCTAATCCATCAAGTCATAACAATATGCTTATTTACATATGCGTTCTCGGAAATACTAACAATCCTGAAGGCTATTTGCTTATAAATTCCGAACTTGTTCCTGTCAATTCAACTGTATCAATAATAAAACGTCAACTTATAATAATAACCGTTATATTAATACTTATCGCAGCTGTAATATCAGTATTTTTAGCCAACAGAATTTCAAAACCAATAGACAGAATCACAAAATCAGCCGAAAACCTTGCAAAAGGTGACTTTAATACCTATTTTGACGGAACAGGATATCTTGAAGCACAAAAGCTCGCAGACACTCTTACCTATGCCGAAAAAGAACTTTCACGAGTAGATACTATGCAAAGAGATTTAATGGCAAATGTTTCACACGACCTGAGAACTCCGTTAACTATGCTTAAAGCTTACGCTGAAATGATTCGTGACCTTTCTGGCGACAACCCAGTTAAACGTAATGAACATCTTGAAATTATTATAAACGAAACAGACAGACTTTCTGCTATGGTTAATGATATTCTTGACCTTTCAAAACTTCAGAGCGGTAAACAAAAACTTAATCCGTCAGAATTTGAAATAAATTCAAAGTTAACTGAAATTATAGGACGTTTTAAAGGAATATCCGAAAAAATGGGCTACCATATACATTTCACTCCGGATACAGAAAAAATAGTCTATTGCGATGTGGTAAAAATTGAACAGGTTATATATAATCTTATTAATAATGCTATAAATTATACTGGTGCAGATAAACAGGTATATGTACGTCAAATTAATAAGCCAGATGGCGTCGTTATTGAAGTGGAAGATACCGGCGATGGTATAGAAGAAGATAAAATCAAACTTATTTTTGATAAGTATTATCGTTCAGAAAACCATAAAAGAGAAGTTATTGGTACTGGTTTAGGATTGTCAATCGTTAAAGAAGTTCTGAAACTTCATGGTTATGATTATGGCGTAAGAAGTACTATCGGTAAAGGTTCGATATTCTGGTTTAAAATAAATAATATTACAAAAGAATAGCTTTTTTGTATTTTTTTAAAAAATAGAAACAAAATATTTACATTTCTATCACACAGCACACACATAAGGCGGATATAATAAAAATGCTGAAGGAGAAATCCTGAAAGCCGTTTTTTCATATTCAAATCAGTGCTTACCCCATCACTGGTTTGGAAAATCCCCAATAATCCCTATATCATGGCAAATGGACTTCCTTAACCGGAGGTTCGTTTGTTTCTTAATGGAATTTTGCCTTGATTAAAACAAAGGAGTATATTATGAAAATTTCTATTTTTTCACGTAAAGAAATTCAAAAACTTATGGATTCAGATGACTTTCCTGAAAATACAGTTGTTATCAGTTATTACAATTCCAAAATGATACAGCTTAACAAGGAATATTGTCCAGTTAATTATAGTGGCTTTTGTGACAATGTTCTGTATTGCGAAGTCGATGACCTCGATTATGATTATCTTAAAGAGAAAAATTTTACTTATGATACTTTTTTTCCTGAATCTGCTGATGTAGCAAAATTCGTATATGATGCATACAACAATGGCATGGATATAATATGCCAATGTGATTATGGTCAGAGTCGTAGTGCCGCTACTGCTGCTGCCATCGCTGAACACTTTTATAAAAATGGCATATGGATTTTTGCTGATTATAAACGTTGCCCTAATCAAGTAATTTTTCATAAGGTTTTCGATGCTCTCGAAAATCACAAAAATACTTCATTCTAATTATATTATCACTCTTACCGATTTTATAAATCGTAAGAGTCAGCCTGTCCAAAAACCCCGATATCAGATTTGACATCGGGGTTAAAAATTTA
>CAZTUV010000116.1:0-6762 GCA_964616595.1 uncultured Alistipes sp. | reverse complement strand
CATCTATTATATGAATCCTATCAAATACTTCAAAACTTCTCTTTACACGTTCAGAAGTCTTTATAAATTCTGCCATTGCCAAATCTTTATCTTTAATAGCAATATCTTCTTTTTTAATAAATTCATAATATTCTTTTTCAAGTTCCGGAAGCATTTTATTGTGGTTTTCTAATTTTTCATGAGTACTTTCAAACGATTTTAAAATATCCTCATATCTGTTATAAACCGACTGTATATCATAAGCTGAATTTATTTTATAAATAAGTTCATATTTAACATTTATATCAGATTCAGAACTTTCACATTCAGATATTATTTTTTTTGCTTTTTCCATTTCCTCAAAGTTTTTCAAAAGAATACGGGCGTTTTTCAGATTATCATTTTTTTCTTCACTTTCTTTCAAAAGTCGATTATATGTATTTTCAACTGCAACTTTCTTTTTTTCAATCGTATTGCAAAACTCCGATAAGTTACCCAGAAAGCTATCTAAAGAATAAGTGGAAATTTCATTATCAAGAAAAGTTTCTTTCGCCTTATCAATGGTAGTCTTTTCATACTCCTGAGGAATAATAATATGTGTGACTTCATTATAACATATATTAGTTATAACTTTCAGTTGTTCAGAGAAATCTTTACGGCGCAATTTTAATTCATCAACGATTTTATTAAAGATTTCCGTATTAAAAAGTTTTCTGAGAATCTTCTTCTTATCATTTGAACTTGAACGTAACAGTTCCATAAACTCTCCCTGAGCTATCATTGAAGTCTGCATAAATTGACTTTTCGTAAGAATAAGTATTTCAGATAATTTCAAAGTAGCCTCTTTCTGAGAAACAGCCGTGCCGTCAGGAAGTATAAGAGTTAACTTTTCACTTAAAAACGATGACTTTCCATTAACCGACATCTTTAGCTGTCTGGGTTCACGTCTTACAGTGTATAATCTGATATCAGAACCACATTTTTCAGTAAAAGTCAATTCCACAAAAGTTTTGTCCTGACTTGAAAACTGACTTTGTAATTCTCTACCTGATTTTTTATTTATATTTGAACTCGTTTCTCCATACAGTGCAAAAACAATAGCATCAAATATAGTTGACTTTCCCGAACCAGTATCTCCTGTTACAAGAAACAGATTTTGTTCCGGCTTAGTAAAGTCTATAACTGTTTTTTTACCATAAGAACCGAAAGACTGCATAATTAATTTAATAGGTTTCATATTTCAAAAATCCTCCACAGTATTGATGACATCTTGCAAAATCTCCCTTTCAATGTCATTCAAATCATTCAGAAAACACTCACATAAATCAAAAATATTTTTAGAGGTAGTAACTTCCGGCTTTATTGATATATCATTATGTGCATAATTCAAATCAGAAAATCGGATTTCAAGCAAATTCGGAAAACATTCACTTATACGTGCTGAAATATCATTTTTATTTTGACTGTCTGTAATAATTATACTTACATAATCATCACAGCCCTGACTTAAAATATAATCTAAATCGCCCTTTACAACACGAACTTCATGGAGTGGTTTCAACGGAATAGCTGAAATTTTAACATTACCTTTTTCAGCGAGTTCAATCATTGTAATACTTTTTTGCTGACCGGTTTCACTAACCGAATACGCTAATGGTGTACCACAATATCTTATATTATCTTTTCCAACAGTTGATGGCTTATGAATATGTCCTAATGCCGAATAATCAAATTTATTTAAAATATCGGAATAGACCACATCAATATTTCCAACAGTTATTCTTTCTGAATCCATACGTTCAATATCCTCAATAGATTTCCCGCATGATGCATAAAATTGATGACTTACTATAATATTTCTTTCATTTGTATCAATATCTTCACGTTCAATAATTTTATGAATTGCTTTATTATATGAAATATTATCATCATTTAATATTAATCTGACCATAGATGGCTTTATAAATGGTAACAAATAAAAATTAACATTTCCATAATGGTCATGAAGGATTACTTTTTCTATATGGTCTGTCGGATACTGAGGAGGATTTCCAATCATATGTATTTTGTGACCTGACAATATCTGACGAAAAATATTTAACCGTTGAGAATTATCATGATTTCCACTTATTATCATAATCTCAGTATCTGGAACTTTTAAAGACAATTCAGAAATAAATTCATCAAATACTTTTATGGCATCAGCTGATGGTATCGACTTATCATAAATATCACCTGCAATAACAATGGCATCCGGATTATTTTCTTCAATTATTTCCGAAATCTGTTTTAATATATATATCTGGTCTTTAATCATACTGCGATTAAACCAGCTGAAGCCTATGTGCAAATCAGATAAATGTATTATTTTCAAATTTAATACTCCTTTCAATCTATTTATACAATGATAACATAATATCAGGTTAAATGCAACTATTTTTTTACAGATACAAAAAACTTCCGGCAAAATTACCGAAAGTTTTATTTTCATTATTCTTGTGCAAGAACTTCCTTATAAAATTCTGAGTAGTCAGTTCTGCACTCATTTGTAAATTGTATAGCACTTCTTGGGTGTTGATTCAAAAGACCTGTCATCATATACTGCAAATCATATCCCCATACTGCACCTTGTTCACGGAGTTTAGGCATATGTTTCTCAATAAACTGCATTACAGGATAAACATTATATTTAGGATTCTTAAGGAAACCAAGAAGTAATTCCATAGCACAGTTGCCTGCTCCCCTGCCCATTTCTGAATAAGTAGCATCAAGCCAATCGACACCATCGCCAACTGCTTCAATAGTATTGGCAAATGCAAGCTGTTGATTATTATGTGCATGAATTCCTACTTTCTTGCCATACTTTTCAGCCATTTCACAATAAAGGTCTGCAAATCTTGCAATCTGTTCCGGATAAAGCGAACCAAAACTGTCAACAATATAAAAAACATCAACCGGAGATTTACCGAGAATGTCAAGAGCCGCTTTAATTTCCCCTTCCTGAGCATTTGAAATTGCCATAATATTACAGCTAACTTCATAACCTTTACTTTTAGCATTTTCAATCATATCAACTGCTGTCGGAATCTGATTTATATATGTTGCAACACGAATAAGGTCAACAGGGCTTTCAGCACGGTCATGGATATCCTGCTTGTAATTACATCTTCCCACATCAGCCATAATAGCTATTTTAAGGTCTGTGTTATTTTCGCCCACAATAGACCTTATGTAATCATCGTCACAAAACTTGCAAGGACCGAACTTAGTTTCATCAAACATTTCACGGTCGGCTTTATATCCAAATTCCATATAATCAACACCAGCACGGAGATTAGCATTATAGAGGTGCTTTACAAAATCGTCACTGAAACGGAAATCATTTACAAGACCACCATCTCTGAGAGTTGCATCAACGACCTTGATATCAGGTCTGTAATCCATTAATTTTGAAATTTCTTTCATAAAAACAATCCTTTCGTGTAATTCAACGCTTTATACTGTAACGCTTTAAAGTGATTTTTTAGTTCTCATATAGTATAGCACAAAAAAATCAATTTGTCAAATACTTTTTTTAAAATTTTAAAGTCCACAAACTATGAAAGTTTTAAATTTTGCAAAGAATAGCCTGAAATTTTTATATA
Organism: uncultured Alistipes sp.; assembly: GCA_964616595.1. Taxonomy (GTDB): domain Bacteria; phylum Bacillota; class Clostridia; order Oscillospirales; family Ruminococcaceae; genus Ruminococcus. The sequence continues at coordinate 3,139 of CAZTUV010000116.1, read as the reverse complement.
TTGTTTCAAAAATCATCAACTTAAAAATATAAAGTAAAAAGACTCTCTTTTTATAGACCTTTGCATGAATACCAAAACAGCCATAAAAAGAGAGATTTTATTTATAAAGAGTTATTTAATTTTTGAATATGTTTTCTCTGTAAATCTTTTTCCATTAACAAGGAAACGTTTATGGATACCTTCTCCAATTATTCCACTTTCATCAAACGCTTTCACACTAAATATAAATTCACGTCCATTTATTTCTGTAAGAACTGCTTCAGCATAAACTTTCATTCCAACGGGGGTTGCCGAAAGATGTTTTACATTAATTTCAGTTCCGACAGTTGTTTCATCGTTTTCAAGGTAATCTGATAAACAGTTACAAGCAGACTTTTCCATAATAGCTATCATATATGGGGTAGCAAATACATTAAGGCTACCGCTTTCCACATTGACTGCAAGTTCGTTTTCTGACACTGTAAGTTCAGCAGTACCAGAAATATTTGTTTTTATTTCCTTCACAATTATTCCTCCTGATTTGTCAATATATCTTCTTGAATCGGGCATGGTGAATAAACATCACCAATTACTCTGTCATAAGTAAGCATATCAAGTTGTTCATCACGTTCAATCTGGCTTGCATATTCTTCAGAATAAACAGGAGTTGTTTCCATATATTCCATCATTGTATCAATAAAAGCATCATGAGGAGCATCAATAATATTCATAATAACATATGGCATATAAAAGAATGATATATTTTCTTCTGGTACAGACGAATAATCTGCATCATAATTGCTCCAGATGAAATATGTTTGTTCATACAATTTACTGCAATTTGAACCATTCAGACCAAGTTGATTATATACACTGTCTTCTCCTCTGAGTGATGGAAAATGGTCACCTACAAAAAGCACCAAAGTAGGTTCATCAATTTGTTCAAGTTCATCAAGAAATGCTGAAAGACCTTCATTAGTATGTTGAATCCATGTAAGATAGTTTGTAATTTCATCGCCATCACCTAAATTGTAAGGCTGATGATTCTGCATGGTTGTAGTATGTATATAAATAGGGTCATCAGTTGTTTTAACAAGGTCAATAAGCTGGTTAAATACTGTACTATCATCAACATAAGTTCCAAAATGTTCAACAGGTACTGTAAAATCTGATACACCAGTCTGGTCGTTATGGAAAATCATTGTATCAAATCCGAATCTGCTATAAACTCTTGAACGACTGTAAAAGCTACTCTGGAATGGGTGTACATAAGCTGTTGAATATCCCCAGCTTTTATAATATTGAGCAATAGCTGGTTGTTCACGTTCAGCGAGTTCTCTTTGAGGCATGTTAGGAGTATTTATTCCACGGACAGGCAAACCAAAAAGAAGTTCAAATTCAGAGCGTACAGTCCAGCTTGCATAAGTAGGTGTGATAGTAGTTCCGGAATAACCCTCTTCACAAGCATTGTCGAATCCCTCATAATATTTATCATCTATATCAAGTTCGTCAAATACTCTGAAATCCGCATATGATTCACTCATAATAAATATTACATTAGGTTTCTGACCATTGTTGAAATTATTTACAGTTTCTGAACTTTCATCGATAATTTCTGTAATATGCTGGTCATCATAATTTTCAGGTTCAGTAAGGCGATTTGCATAACTTTCAGATGCAGTTTGTACAATAAAGGCTAAAAAGCTGTTGCTTTCAAACTTTTCATTAAGCTTGAAAGTATTTGTAGCAGAAGTTGTATCAACGTCAAAAATATTGTAAACTACTGAATAAAATGCTGGTATAAATATAAGTCCTGCACAAGGCACTACACAGGCACAAGCAGTAACTACACGTTTAACAGGCTTAAGTTTAAACTTTGGATTAAAATAAAATGATACTGCTATAAATGCAATTACTATTAAACAATAGACTATAAGTCTTGGCGTTATTTTTATATAAGCAAATGATGTAAGACTTTTAACGCTCCGGAAAAGCTTCATATCTGAAAGTATCAAATGATTTCCATTAGTTCCATATTTAAAAAGTTCCGTTATACTCAATGCCATATATATAAAACTTTGAACTGCTATCGAAATCCACCCGGAACGGAATAGTGCCAACAAAAATACAAATAGAATAGATGTTAAAAATAAATCAAACAAAATAACAGACGGTCTGTTGACAATAAATTCCAAATAAGGAAATACCCCCTTAAATTGATTTATTTCTGCCATGCTCATTATAAACAGCGGGAAAACAAGCATAATTATAAGATTTACTTTTGGGTGCAGTTCTGTTTGATTATCACGCTTTTCTTTAAATAATCGGAAGCGTTCCCTAAAGTTATTTTTTTCAGAAATCGAATCTTGAGTCATTAAATATCCTCCTAACATAGAATAATTCAAATATACCACAAGTTATGGAAAATTTCAATATATATTGACAAAATATCATCTTTTTATCACTCAATTCAGCGACTTAGTAATTATGCACGTAAAAAAGGACTTGCTTTTGTGAAATATTACTATATCTTCAGCCAACCTTTTTTTACTGCATCATCAATAATCAAACTTATCACTTCAGCCAGTTCAGTTGAGATAGCGGAAGTATTTTTGTTGCGTTCGGAAACCTGTTTACCATAAACTCCATGTTCCTGCCATGAAATTCCCGATTTTGAGTAATTAAGAAGAATGGGCTGAAGTTTATCAAGTACTCCCGCAAACTTAGCTTCATTGGTGTTTGCATCTTCAAATTCTCTCCAAAGTCCATAAAATTCTTTTTTCTGGTCATCTGGCAGTAAGCCAAAAACTTTTTGAGCAGAACTTTCTTCACGTTCCGCCTTGGTGGAATTTGCTTTTTCGTCATAACAGTAAGTATCACCCGCATAAATTTCCACAACATCATGAATGAGCAACATTTTTATAACCTTGAAAATATCTGTTTCAGAATCGGCATATTCCTGTAAAAGAAAAGCCATTACTGCAATATGCCAGCTGTGTTCAGCATCGTTTTCTTTTCTGTCCTCATTGAGAACGTATGTTTGCCTGTAAAGATTTTTCATTTTGTCGAGTTCAAGCATAAATTCAAGTTGTCTTTTAAGTCTTTCAGAAATCATGATATTCTCCTTTTGTTTAAGAAATATTTTACAATAGTATATAAT
>CAZTUV010000115.1:0-6861 GCA_964616595.1 uncultured Alistipes sp. | reverse complement strand
CACAAGATATGATATAATATATTATAAACTTTTTCTTTGCTGGATTTCAACAGCAGAAAGGATATTATGAAAAAAATTACTATTATTACTGGTCATTATGGCAGCGGAAAAACAAATCTTGCTGTTAATCTTGCTATGCAAGCTAATCAAGAAGGAGAATCTGTTGCAATTGTTGACCTTGATATTGTCAACCCTTATTTTAGAACAGCTGATTTTAAAAAACTTTTTGAGGAGAATAATATAAAACTTATTGCTCCGGATTTTGCCAATAGCAACCTTGATATACCATCAATACAATTTGACCTCGAACAAATTGCTAAAAATGAAGATTGTCTGATTATTGATGTTGGCGGAGATGATGCAGGAGCAGTTGCTTTGGGTCGCTATGCGGAGGCCCTTTCCAAATATGGAAATGATGTTGATATGTTTTATGTCATCAATCAAAGACGTTATCTTACTGCAACTCCCGATGAAGCAATTTCACTTATGTATGAAATCGAGAAAGCTTCCCGTATGAAACATACTGCTATCGTTAACAATACTAATCTTGGCAACGAAACTACTCTTGAAATTATCCAGGATTCCGAGGAATTTGCCTCTGAAATATCTGAACGTACAGGTATTCCGGTTATATTTACAACATTTCTGGAAAGCTGTGCTGAATTTGCTGACAACCCTGACGCTTACCCTGTAAAAATATTCGTAAAGCCGTTATGGGAAGTATAATATATGAAAGGAGCTGATTTAATGGCTAAAATGACAGTTGTTACTGAACGCTGTAAGGGTTGTGGACTTTGTGTCACTGCCTGTCCTAAAAAAATCGTTTCTCTTCAGAAAGAAAAACGTAACAAAAAAGGATATTTCTACGCTGTTTGTACAGACGAAAGTGCTTGTATAGGCTGTGCTATGTGTGGAATTATGTGTCCTGATTGTGCAATCATTGTTGAAAAATAATTGAAAGGAGATTTTTTACTTTGGAAAGAAATCTTATGAAAGGTAATGAGGCTCTTGCTGAAGCCGCTATCCGTGCCGGCTGTAAATGTTTTTTCGGATACCCCATTACTCCTCAAACTGAACTCGCTGCTTATATGGCTAAACGTATGCACAAAGCAGGCGGAGTATTCTTACAGGCTGAATCAGAAATCGCTGCTATAAATATGGTTCTTGGTGCTGCTTCAACAGGTGTACGTGCTATGACCTCATCATCTTCACCGGGAGTTTCCCTTAAAAGTGAGGGTATTTCATATATTGCCGGTTCAGACCTTCCGGCGGTAATAATAAACGTTCAAAGAGGTGGCCCGGGGCTTGGAGGTATTCAACCTTCACAAGCTGACTACTGGCAGGCAACTAAAGCCCTTGGTCATGGAGATTTCCATATACTTGTATATGCTCCGGCATCTGTTCAGGAAATGGTCGATATGGTTATTAAAGCATTTGACCGTGCCGATAAATACAGAATGCCTGCTATGATTCTTGCTGATGGTCTCCTTGGTCAGATGATGGAACCTGTTTCATTCCCTGAAATTAATGTTGATGCTTATGATAAGAGTTCATGGGCTGCTGATGGTCATAAAAATAAAAGAGAACATCATATTATAAATTCTCTTTATCTTAAACCAGATGAACTTCAAAAATCTGTCTATGAAAGATTTGAAAGATATGAAAAGGTTAAGGCGGAAGAAACAGATGCAGAACTCTATCTTACAGAAGATTGTGATATTCTTCTCTGTGCATATGGTGCAACTGCCCGTGTTGTAAAATCTGCTGTAAATTCTGCCCGTGAAATTGGTATAAAGGCTGGTATGTTCAGACCAAAGACTTTATGGCCTTTCCCTGTAAAGGAAATAAATCAGGCGTGCAAATCTGCTAAGTGTTTGCTTGATATCGAAATGTCAATGGGTCAGATGATTGATGATGTAAAACTTGCTATCAATTGTTCAAAGCCTGTTCATTTCTTTGGCAGAACCGGCGGTGTTATTCCTACTCCAGCTGAAATTCTGGAGGAAATTAAGAAAGTCGGAGGTACTATATAATGGCTGTTGTATTTGAAAGACCAAAGTCACTTATTGATGTTCCTACACATTACTGTCCAGGCTGTACTCATGGTATAGTTCATAGACTTGTGGCTGAAGTTATTGATGAAATGGGTATTGAAGGTGATACTATCGGTGTCTGCCCTGTTGGTTGTTCTGTAATGGCTTATGATTATTTCAACTGTGATATGATTGAAGCTCCTCATGGACGTGCTCCGGCAGTGGCTACTGGTGTTAAGAGAACTAATCCGGATAAGTTTGTATTTACATATCAGGGAGATGGCGACCTTGCTGCAATCGGTACAGCTGAAACAGTTCATGTCGCTACACGTGGAGAAAACATTGTTATTATTTTCATTAATAATACTATCTACGGAATGACAGGTGGTCAGATGGCTCCTACAACTATTCCAGGTCAGGTTACTCAGACTACTCCTTACGGTCGTGACCCTGAACTTGCCGGTTATCCTGTAAGAGTCTGTGAAATGCTTTCAACTCTCACCGGTACTGCACTTGCACAAAGAGTGGCTGTTGATACTGTTCCGCATATTCGTGAAACCAAAAAAGCTATAAGAAAAGCTTTTGAAAATCAAAAGGAAAAAAGAGGTCTTTCTATTGTAGAAGTACTTTCAACTTGCCCTACAAACTGGGGTATGTCACCTGTTGAGGCTATAAAAAGACTTCAAGATGAAATGATTCCTTATTATCCTCTTGGCGTTTATAAAGATATTACAGCAGAAGGAGGAAACAAATAATGACTACTGAAATTCTTCTTGCAGGTTTCGGAGGGCAGGGAGTCCTCTTTGCCGGAAAAATTCTTGCTTATTGTGGTCTTATGGACAACAAGGAACTTTCATGGCTTCCGTCATATGGCCCTGAAATGCGTGGTGGTACTGCTAACTGTTCTGTATGTATTTCCGACGAACCAATAGGTTCACCACTTGTACTTGCTCCGGATATTCTGATTGCAATGAACCAACCATCTTTTGATAAATTTGTGGATACTGTAAAGCCAAATGGAAAAATATTCATTGACAGTACACTTATTGATTCAAAATGCGAAAGAGATGATGTTGAATGTTATTATATTCCTTCTTCACAACTCGCTGATGATAATGCTCTTAAAGGTGGCTCAAATATTATCCTCCTTGGTAAACTTATAAAGGAAACTAATCTTTTTAACCTTGATACTATGAAAAAGGCTATTGAAAAGGTAGTTCCTCCTTCAAAAGCACATCTTATTGCTAATAACTTTAAAGCTATTGAAATTGGTATGAATAACTGATTATAAATGATATTAATCACTATCCCCTTTTGTTATGCATGTGGTAATTAAAATATACCAATGTTCAAATACAAAAGGGGATTTTTATTAATTATTGGAGATGAATATGGCAGATTTGGAGTTTTTAAAAATTTATTGGCAACAATATTTATTGCTTGAAAAAAGAATGATAAATTTATCAGATTATGTCGCTATTAGTCCTAAAAATTATTCTACATTTTCAAATCAGTTTATATCTATGTATCTTACCATATGTAGTGAAATAGACTCGGTAGCAGATGAATTCTGTAAAAATTTGAATATAAATCAAAAAGACCGATTTGGTATTAATAATAAAATAAATAATATTATAAAGCAATACAATAACCTTAAAAATTGGAGATGCATCACTAAGTTTCCTTATAGTAAAATAAATATTGTACCTTTTGCAAAATTTGTTGATAATAAATCGGCAGACTGGTGGCAGGCTTATAATAATATAAAACATAAACGAACAGAAAAAACAGGAGAACAATATAACTATGAATTGGCAAACCTTAAAAATGTTCTTTATGCTTTGTCAGCATTGTATTTGTTATTATATAAAATGAAAGAAGAAAGTTCGGAAAACTCTGAAATAAAATTTGAATCTGAATTATTTGATATCGATTATATATGATTTATGAATAGATAGTTTTACAGTTGTTGACATAAGCAAGATATTAGGGTATAATATTATAAAATAATTTTTTGAGGTGAAATAATGGATAAAAAAGATTTTATAAGTAACTACGATGCTATCAGAAATATGTCACCAGAACAAATGACATATTTTCTTGAGTGTGTATATACAACGGGAATAAATGATGGAACATATTCAGCTGACCATGAAAAAGAAACATTTGTTATCGAAACTTGTCCGTATAATAAAAAATGGCTGGACTCTCCGGCAGAAGATGCTACAAAATATGTCTTTGCAGGAGATAATGATGAATATATTCCCAAAGCATTAGTTGAATCTATTCTGCGGACATCGGGAATAAATTCAGATGATATTGAATTATGAGTAATTTATGGAAAATTTCGGTAATATCCGGTGTAATTATGATACTTTCTGCTATTATTCTTTGCTTGCATAATGTCAGTGAAAATAATAAGGCGTTTGAACAGTCAAAAACGGCTCTTACCGGACTGAAAGATATTATTTCAGAAACTCCAGAAGAAACTACAAAGTCTTATGAAGAATATTTGCAAAAAATTCAAGAAGATGCAGAAAGAAATATAATAGAAGAATTTGAGGAAGAACATCAGACTGTTACAGATATTGCAGAACCGACAGAAATGCCTTCACTTCAGCTTGACGGTCGTTATTATTGCGGATATCTTACAATTGATACTTTAGGCTTGGAACTTCCAGTGTTAAATAATTGGAGTTATTCAAATCTTAATATAGCTCCATGTCGTTATGAAGGTTCACCGCAAACAAACGATTTCATAATAGCTGCACATAATTATAATAGTCATTTTGGTCAATTAAAATATTTATGTGAGGGAGACGAAATTATATTTACAGATTGCAATGGTAAAAAGTTTAAATATAGTGTTATATATATTGAATACATTGGCGGATATAGTATCGAACAAATGTCTGAAAACAATGGTTCATGGGATATTACTCTTTTTACCTGCACTTTAAATGGTCAGAACCGTGTTACAGTAAGAGCAAAATTAATTGAATAATAAAATTTCTCCCACCTTAGGTTATAAACCAAAAATGGGAGATTATTTTTATAAATTAATATGCTTTACCCCAGTAAACCATATGTTTAGCAGGTTTGCCACAACATACACATTTATCTGAAAGTTGTTCTTGTTCAAATGGGATACATCTTGAACCTACGCCAGTTTTTTCTTTAACTTCATCTTCACAGGATTCTTCACCACACCACATAGCTTTGATGAATCCATCACCATTTTCGAGAGCCTTTGTTATTTCTTCAAGTGTTGTGCATGAATAAGTTCTGTTTTTCTGATTTTCAAGAGCCTTATTGTACATACCGTCATGTGCTTCCTGAAGTTTTTGCTGTACAGTAGTTTCAAGTTCATCAAGTGAAACGGTAACCTTTTCGCCATTCCAACGTGACGCAATAACGCATTGACCATTTTCGATATCTTTAGGGCCGATTTCAACACGTACTGGTACACCCTTCATTTCATACTCTGCAAACTTCCAGCCAGGTGAATTTTCACTATTATCGAGTTTTACACGCAATCCGGTTTCAGCAAGTCGTTTTTTAAGTTCATCAGCTTTATCTAGCACACCCTCTTTATGCTGAGCAATAGGAATTATCACTACTTGCACGGGCGCAACAGCTGGTGGAAGTACAAGACCATTATTGTCACCATGAGTCATAATTACTGCACCGATAAGACGTGTAGTTACGCCCCAGCTTGTTTGATGAGGATTAACTCTTTTGTTTGATTTGTCTGTATATTCAATTCCGAAAGCCTTTGCGAAACCATCACCAAAATAATGTGAAGTTCCTGCTTGTAAAGCTTTACCATCATGCATAAGAGCTTCAATAGCGTACGTTGAAACAGCACCGGCAAATTTATCGCTTTCTGTTTTTTTGCCTTTTACAACAGGCATAGCGAGAGCGTCTTTACAGAATTTTGCATATAAATTAAGCATACGTTCGGTTTCTTCAATAGCCTCATCAGCAGTTGCATGAATTGTATGACCTTCCTGCCAGAGGAATTCCCTTGAACGGAGGAATGGTCTGGTAGTTTTTTCCCAACGTACTACGCTTACCCACTGATTGTAGAGCTTTGGAAGGTCACGGTATGAATGAATAATATTTGCATAATGTTCACAGAAAAGCGTTTCAGAAGTAGGACGTACGCAAAGTTTTTCTTCAAGCTTTTCATTACCGCCATGAGTTACCCATGCAACTTCAGGTGCGAATCCTTCTACATGGTCTTTTTCTTTCTGAAGAAGGCTTTCCGGAATAAACATAGGCATACAAACATTTTCATGTCCTGTATCTTTAAACATTCCGTCAAGTATTTTCTGAATATTTTCCCATATAGAATAACCATAAGGTCTTATAACCATACAACCCTTTACACTTGTATATTCAACAAGTTCTGCTTTTTTACAGATATCAGTATACCACTGTGCAAAATCTTCGTCCATTGAAGTGATTTCAGTGACTAATTTTTTATCTTTTGCCATAATAAACCTCTTTCCTGATAATTTATACAACATTATAACACTTTTTTACAATAATGTCAAATATATTTTATCTGTGGTGACCTCCGCCACTGTGACTTCCTCCGGAATGTCCTCCATGACTTCCGCCACTATTGGTTTGAATTTTATGTTTTGTAGTGTAAGTGCGTATGAACATATCCGAATTTTTATTGAACACTGTTTTTTCATTTTTGACATATACCAGCGGATTCTGGCTCTTTTTGAATTTATATCTGTATTTTACAGAAATATATACTATAATGGCAGTTAAAACCCCAGTAACAAAACATATTACTATAAAAGATATATTA
>CAZTUV010000114.1:0-6947 GCA_964616595.1 uncultured Alistipes sp. | reverse complement strand
ATATAATGAATATCTTTTTAGTAATTTTGGTCTTGACCTCTATATGACTCATTCTATGATTGAATGTAATTCAAACACCTTGATGGGAAAAGATTCAGACAATTCATATTCGGACATTATTAATAAAATAAATTGCGAACTGGAAAACAAAACTTTAAATAAATATAGTCCCGATTTTATAAAGAAAATTAATAATGAACCATGTAACTCTGTTAATATATCAGAAATTATAAATAAATGGGGTTCATACATTACTGACGACTATAACTATGCAATAGTAAACGATATTCCAGATGAAGTTTCTTTAAAAGTTCCTGACTACAACAATAACACTAAATATATACATCTTTCCAAAAATATTGATTTCAATAACCAATATTACAGAATTTATAACTTTTCTGATAATACTTCTGACAACTTTTCTGCAATACCAATTTCAGTTCTTCTATATAGCTTTTCCAATAACCTCGATGAACTAACAAATTCTTCATTCAAAAAGCTTTCGCTTCTTAAATTAAATGCTGATGATGTAATGCAATATATTTCAAATTTTCCTAAAAAAGTCAATACCATTTCAAGAATATATTCGTTCTCTGAAATTATTTCCGACTTTTTCAAATATATAATAAATTCCATATTGTCAGAAAAAAAATATAAAGTCACAGTAATATACTCTTACAATGATGAAGCATTAATTATAGGAGATTTTATTGATATATTAAATGCAGCAACAACAATAAAAAAGTTATTTGATAAATACACCTGCAATAAAATGACCATTTCTGCCGGTATTAACATTTTCTATTATAAATGTCCAATATCCAAATCATTGCTTGATGTCGAATCTCTTATTAGTTTATCAAAGTTATCCGGAAAAAACAGAATAACTGTTTTTGAAAAAAATTTCGTATTTGAATGGGATACTTTTTTCAATATAATAAATGAAAAATTAAATATAATATCCGAAGCTTTTAAATGCAATGATGAATACATTACAATATCATTTATTCACAATATACTGAAATTATTCACAGGCGACAACAAAAAACTTAATATAGCAAGATACTTATATACTCTTGCAAGAAGTAATATGTCCGGAAAAACTTTTGAAAAATTCTCAGACTTGTCATATAAATGGATATTGAATGAACAAGACAGAAAGGAATTTATATTTGCTTTATATATCTTCCTTTATTCCAAAAAGTACATTGATATGGGAGAAGAAAAAAATGTATAATTATAAAAATAATCAAAATACAACTCCAAAAAACAGAAATTATCAGAATACAACTCCAAAGCCTACACCAGTCGCTTTGAACTCGGAAAACTATGTTGATATTGCTGAAAAAAATATTGAATCTCTTTGCCATGACAGACAAAAAATAACTACAAGCAAAATAAGACACCTTTTTTCAATGGTAGCAAACGTCTATAACAAAGAAATGCTTAATACTGATTCAAATATCCTTGAAAGCACAAAATCCGGACTCCAGACTTTAAGGGTAAAAACTATATATGAAGCAGGACGTTCTCCCGAAACTAAAAATTTTATTTCCGAATGCAATATACTCGAATATCTTAAGGATATAAATAATGAAAGAAAAAAATTTGTTATTTTTTTCCATTATTTTGAAGCTCTCGTTGCATATCATAAATACTTATTAGGAGATGACAATAGATGAATAACAAAATTATAATAAAAGCAGAACTTGAATTGATTACAGGTATGCATATAGGAGGCTCTGATATTTTCGCAGCTATTGGAGCAGCTGATAGCCCCGTCATTACTGACACACTTACAAAAAAACCTATTATCCCAGGCAGCACATTAAAAGGCAAATTAAGATTTCTTCTTGCAGAAAACCTTTCGTCCTCTAATGACGTCCCAAATATTAGCAACGAACCTGATGAAGTAAAAAGACTCTTTGGTTGCTCTTCTCCTAATATTATAAAATCAAGACTTCAGTTTTCAGATTCATTTATTATAAATTCTGAAATGTTTGAAGAAACAGGTCTTACAGAAGTAAAATGTGAAAATACTATCGACAGAAAAAATTGTATATCAAATCCACGCCAGATAGAAAGAGTAGTAAAAGGTGTTAAATTCGGAATAAATATTACATACAATATTTATAATCCGGAAGAACTGAATCAGGATATGGATAACATTATCAAATCTTTTAAACTCCTTCAGCTTGATTACCTTGGCGGACACGGTACCCGTGGTTATGGTCGTGTAAGTTTTGAAAATATAAAAATAATACCATTTGAAAACAGTATTTCCGCAGAAAAATCAGCTGAAATTGAAAAAAAATTCAAGGAAGTGGATAAGTATGCAGTATTACATCTATAAGCTTAAATTCTCTTCACCCGTACATTTTGGAAATTCATCAAAAAAACTGTCTTTTTCAAGTTCTTCCATGGCATTTTCTTCAAGTACACTGTTTTCTGCATTATGCAATATATGTTATGATAATGAACTGGTTGAAAAATTAATCAATCTTTCCAAAAGCAATAAATTTATTATAAGTGATGGTATGCCATATAAAAATAATGATTTATTCATTCCAAGACCCTTATTTTCATATGCTGATTTACCACATTTTCAAATCAAAAAACTATCCGAAATCGATTATGTCGCTGTTGATGACCTGAGCAAATACTATATCTATACTTTAAATGAAACATCTGATTTTGATATAAAAAATATTGAATTCGGCAAGAAAACTTTAGAAAATAAAGTTAATGTAAGAAGTTCAGAAAATGGAAGCAATCCAGGCCCTTATTTATATGAAGTATTTAAGTTCTATTCAGATTGTGGACTTTACTTTATTGCTGGTCTTGAAAATGAATCATATTTTGAATTTATAGATAAAGCCATAACTCATCTCGGTATAAGTGGTATCGGAGGAGCAATCAGCAGAGGCTATGGTAAATTTGAAATATCTGACGTCATTTGCCTTAATACCTGCCCCGACCAACAAATGAAATCTATTTATAATATGCTTGAACATAAAAATGCAAATAAAAATATTTTAATATCAACTTCTTTGCCAACAAATTCAGAATTGACAGAATCATATCAGAATTCCTGCTTTGAACTTGTTAAATTAGGTGGATATTTTGCATCAGACGAAAGTTTCAAAGAAAAAGATACTCAATATTTTATGAAATCAGGTTCTATATTCAGAAAAAGATTTGAAGGAGATTTGTATGTTGTCGGCAATTCTGGTAAACACGATGTTTACAGATATGGGAAATCTCTGTTTTTGGGGGTATAACCTATGAAAGAAAACTTTAAACTTACTCTTAAAGTAAAAACGCCTGTTTTTATCGGAAACGGTGAAAGCAGTATAAAAAAAGAATATTATTATAACCAGAAAACCGATACCATACATATTTTGAATCCGAATAAGTTTATACAGTATATAGTTAAAAAAAGACTTATAAATCAATATGAGGATTTTATGTATAACGGGAAATCCAAGCACTATTATCTGGACAGTTTTGCACGTGACAATAATATTAGTTTTGAAGATATAAAAAATCTTACTCAATATACACTCGATGCATCTAATATTTACGATTTAAGCTCGCTGAAAGAAATAAAACACTTTATACGTACAACAGGAAAAGTTTATATTCCGGCATCAAGCCTTAAAGGAGCTTTACGTACCATTCTTCTTACAAAAATAATTCACGATTCTAACGAAACATTGGACAATAATATGCGTGCTAAAGAAATTGAAAAAATTTTCCTCAAGGATACTATGAAAGGTATTGTTATTTCTGATAGTGATTTTATAGATGATTCAAGAATGGGCGTATTTGAAAAATGTGATATCGATACTAACGATAAAATGAATACTCCTGGTACTTTCAGAGAATGTATAATGCCTGATACAGAAGTAAGTTTCAATATAACGCTTAATTCAAGATATCTTAATAGAAATATTGACATCAATTATATAAAAGATGCTATTTCATATTTTTCAGAATTTTATAATAACACATATGTAAACAAATTCAAAAAAAGTAATATTCCCACATATGATGATTTTATCGTGCTTGGAGGAGGTAGTGGATATTTCAGCAAAAATATTATATATGCCTCACAGGGATACAAAAAGGGACTTATATCTACTTCTGAAATTATGAAAAGACAATTCAGAAAACATGGACATGAACTTGATATAAGAAAAGGTATTTCTCCACATATGCTGAAATGTACAGAATGTCACAATGAATATGTTCAATGTGGTATATGTACAGTTTCATTTTCAGATAATTTATATAAGTCAATAAAAATATAATAATAAGTCGGAGTATGTTTGTATCAAAAACAGCCTGCTCCGACAATTACCTGAAAATCGGGGTTTTGAATAATTATTTCAATTTTAATATTAAAAAAACTGATGAATTAAAAACTGATTTTTTGAGGTCGACGGAAACAGCTGTTTTTGTTGCATCATTTCAAAGAAAATTTATATAGCATTTATCATCACCCATGTAGGGACGAAAACTTTTCTTGGGGTTTATTTCAACTGTTTGTGTTTCTACATTTATCATCACCCATGTAGGGACGAAAACATGTTAAGATTAATACATAACTCGCAAAAGTCTTTTAATTTATCATCACCCATGTAGGGACGAAAACGCGAAATGTCCTTTCACTCGGGAAATGCTCTAGAAATATTTATCATCACCCATGTAGGGACGAAAACTATAACAATTGACCCTAACACATTTGCCGAGTACGATTTATCATCACCCATGTAGGGACGAAAACGAGCTTGTCTCTTTCCTTTTGTTGACATTTCTACTTATTTATCATCACCCATGTAGGGACGAAAACGAACGTTCATAACTGATAATGGATATTCTTCACTGATTTATCATCACCCATGTAGGGACGAAAACTTGTCATTTTGCTCCATTGCATATGCCATTTTTGATTTATCATCACCCATGTAGGGACAAAAACTTGATTCAAGTTAGGCTTGTAACTTTGTTTCAGCATTTATCATCACCCGTATAGGGACGAAAACTGTGAAGGTACTAATTTAACAGAATGTGCCGTTTGAATTTATCATCACCCATGTAGGGACGAAAACAGAACCTATTTCACCTAGTTCACTAATCCACTTGCATTTATCATCACTCATATAGAGATAAAAGGAGTTAATTTTATGCTTAAAAAACTTATTTTTAATATGTCACCTATTTCAGAAAATATAAAAATTCCACCGTCACTTTCATATAAGATATTTAGTTTTATATGCGGCTGTGAAGAGATTGATGCAGATTTCAAGAACTTGCTCCATACATCTGATGAATATATATCTCAATATATAACAGTAGTTAATGGTAATATGTTCTGGAATATAAATCTCCTTAATTCAGTTGCTGTTAACAATCTTTTTAACTGGCTTTTAAATCTTAAAACTATTGAACTTGATTGTATTTCTTTCAATATTAGTCTGATGGAAGTATTCACTTTAGAATCTGTTGTCGATTTACAACTTAAGGCAGAAGAATATTTTAAAAATACAAACTTGATTAAAATAAAGTTCAATACTCCATTTTCTTTCAGAAATTATGAAAAAAGAAACTATATGCTATTCCCTGAAGAGACTTGTCTTTTTCACAGTATAGTTTCAAAATGGTCTTTAAACAGAGAACTATCGTCGGAGTTTTCAGTTTATGATGAAGATATGATTTCTATGATATCAGATGGAATTTTTATTTATTCATATAACCTGAAATCTTATTATTTCAACTTTAAAAATATAAAAGTTCCAGCCAGCAAAGGAGATATGATTATTTCACTAAAGAAACTCCCTGTCTCAGTGAAAAAATTAGTATACATTCTTTTGTATTATATGCAGTTTTCCGGAATAGGCACTCATACTTCATTGGGAATGGGAGGGTGTTCCATAGAATCATACAATTACAGGAAATCCTCTCAGACTGACACTTAATCAATATTCATACAAAAAAGCCAAGCAAAACTGCTTAGCTTTTTCCAGACAGATTACGAAATAAGAGCAATCTTTTTAAAATTCATGTTTCATCTTATCTTCAGCAATCTTTTTATATTTCAACTTTGTAGCCATACCACCACGTATATGACGTTCCTTTTTATTTATTTCAAGTATATCCTTAACTTGTGCATAAAGTATCGGATTTTCTTTTTTCAAACGTTCACTTACATCTTTATGTACAGTACTTTTTGAAATTCCAAACTTTTTAGCAGTCGCACGAACAGTGGACTTATTTTCAATTATGTACTGTCCGAGAATTACCGCCCGTTGGTCAGGTAGTTGTTTCAACATTATGTTATCCCTCCTTTGATGTTAAGCGGTTATGTAAATTTATATGCGACTTTCTCCTCAAAAAGAATAGTTATTTTATATTTTCAGATATAATTGACATTATAAAGCTTTCATGATATAATTATATATTGGAAAGGAGCTATAATTATGACATCAAATTCTAATACACCTTACATCGAAAGCAAAAATATACATATTTTTATAAGCTTACTAAATGAAATAAAAAGACTCAATACTCAAAATCCACGTATATCAGATTTATCAGATGAAAATACTACCGAATTCCAAACGTTATTATATGAGGCAATGGAAAATGTTGCTAATAATATGGATTCAAGCTTTCACAAAATAGAAAGAACATTCAATGATATAATCATAGATGGTGATATGAGGTTCAATATAGTTTATTTTTGTCAATATTGTATAGAATGGCTTATTACTAATGACAACACTACATTAAAACAAATACTTATCAAAAATGCATCTCCTGACAACTATCATAATGATTTTAAAACAATTGAAAAATGGTAAAAAAATCTCCACCTTTATAGATGGAGATTTCAGCCTGTCCAAAAACCCCGATATCAGATTTGACATCGGGGTTAAAAATTT
>CAZTUV010000113.1:0-6948 GCA_964616595.1 uncultured Alistipes sp. | reverse complement strand
AAATAATAGTATGCATTATATCATCACTTGTCTTATTTACTGCATTGGGTGGAATTTTAGCATATCGGAATAAATGGTTTTCTTCACCAAAAAAGTATGATGAAAATAACATAGGAGAATGTTATTTTTATGAAACAGAGGAAAAACATATTGCAAAAAATAATTTTTGTATGTATGCTGACAATGAAATTCTTGTGGTTGCAAAAGAAAATGTGAAAAAAAAACAAATTGAGAAACTCGCCAAAAATTATGATGCAGAGATTGTTGGTTGGATTGAACAAACAGGTGATTATCAATGGAAAATGAATTCAATATATTCTATAGAAGATTTAAAAAGTCTTGTGTATGAGTTGGAAAATGAAGATATAATTGACAGTGCATTTATTAATTACATAAAAGAAACATCTAATAGTATTGACTATAATATTCATTACGGAAAAGAATGGGAAACTTCAATTAAAGTTGCTAATGAAGTTTTTGGTAAAACTTGGGGTGTAAAAGCAATTAAAGCTCCAGCATCATGGAATTTATTGAATGAAAACAAGGAAAGAATTAATCCAATTAGAGTTGGATTAATTGATAGTGGATTTGATATAAATCATATTGATTTAGGATTTAAAGAAACTTTTTATAATACATCTTCTGTTGAACATGGAACTATAGTAGCAGGTGTAATGGCTGCTAATTCTAATGATAATGAAGGTATTTGTGGTGTATACCCGTATGGTAAAGAACTTTTGTATGGAGTTTCTTGGGATGGGATTCAAGATTATTCAGAGAATTTAATTTCATGTATGAGAGAAAAATGTGCATATTCAGAACTAATATTAAGAAATGTAAAAGTTATTAATTGCTCATATGCCTTTGCTACATTCCCTGCCGAAGTAGAGTTATATAATGACAAAAAAGTACATGATGAAAAGCAAGAATTTCTTGAAGAAGCTGATGTTCTTGGAGAATTTTTAGATAGGCTTATTAATGTACATAATTATGATTTTATAATTGTACAAGCTTCAGCAAATGATTCTAATAGTAATTATGCACGACTAAAAATTGATAAAGATAAAAATGGAAATACAGTTAGTGCATCATATGATAACAATGAAGATGCCAAAGCAATTTCATATAATGATAAAATTCAATCTTGGTACTATGATGGTGTTAAAATAACAGGATTAGGCGATAAAAATGATAATAATGTAAAAAGAGCTGGACATTTAGAAAGTAAATATTGTTCATATGTAAGTGCAATAAGTGAAGAACGATATCCTGATGTATATAATAGAGTTATAGTAGTTGGTGCAACCGATATATTAGGACAGGTTATTGATATGTCTAATACGGGCAATAGAACTGATATTTATGCACCTGGTATAAATATCTATTCTACATTACCATATAATAAATATGGAGCAAATACATCTTCGGGAAGTATAATTGTAGGAACATCTGTTGCTGCTCCTCATGTTGCAGGTGTTGCTGGGTCAGTATGGTCTGCAAATAATAATTTAACAGGTGCAGAAGTAAAAGAAATTCTGTGTAGTACTTCTGATGATAGTATTTTTAAAGTTAATATTGTTAATGCAGAAAAAGCAGTTATGGTTGCTTTGGGACTTGATATAGTTAATGATGCATTGGATATAGAAAGTCCAACCGACCCTCAAAATGGCGGAATTCTCTGTTGGGTTGTAGACAAAGATGACGAAGATGAAAAAATAGAAGGAGCTACTGTTACAGTAACTAATATTGAAACGGGAGAATCGTACATTACAGAAACAGATTCAAACGGACATTTTGAGTTATTTTTACAAGCAGGAAACTATAAACTTGCTGTAACAGCTACAGGATATGAAGATTACACATATAATGAAATAATTGAAGTGAAAAATGAAAGTGTAAACTATTTAGATGATTGGATAAAGATGACAGAATTAAAAGGTGCTATTTCTGGCACAGTAACTGATGAATCAGGAAATCCAGTAAAAAATGCAGAAGTGCTTGCCATTACTGTTAGAGGTGGCACACATAAGGCTGTAACTGATGATAACGGACGGTTTATTATAAATGACTGTCCTGTAGACAGCTATCGGATTGAAGTTAGTGCAGAGGGCTATGAATTATATCAATCAGACGAGTTTTTATCAACTGACTATGTTGTTTTAGAGGGTGAAGAGCCAAAATCAGTTACTATTCAATTGAAAAAATCCAATCAGGAATATACAGAATCCGACTTGAAAGAAAAAGTAATTTCAGAATCCAACGGCAATATAGTAGCATGGGTTTATGAAGACTTTGACGGAAACGGTACAAAAGAAGCTTTTGCCGTAATTGACAATGGTGCGGAAGATAAATCCAAAATTCAATCTATATATTTTATAGACAATAAGGGTAATACAAAGGAAATGAGAAATACATTTGATTATCCTGCTTATAATGATTCAAAGTATACAATATGTCAAGGAAAAGGATTTTTCTCTGTTGATGTTTCAGGTGGTGGCTCTGCATGGAAGACATATTTATTCAGCGTAAAAGATAATAATGCTTATGAGTTGGATATTTCAGGGGATTTACAGGGCTTTTATGAAAGAGATGGTATTTTCTATACAACTGAAAATAATTTTAATAATGGAACTCATGCATATCCTGAAATAGAACTTATATATAATAGTGATACACAGCAATTCACAAAGGGACAACATGATTTTAGCATAAACGGAACTGAATTATCAAGATATACATTTTCTATAGACGGTACGGCGTTTACAGCAATTCTTTTTGAAGAAAAATGGGACGGCATAAGTGCAGACTTAAATTATCTGCTTACAGTTTTTAAAGGCTCTTCCGAAACAAATTTATCTTCTATTATTGTAAATTATAAACATAATACTGGAACAGATTCATCTTCTACTAACGTATTAGATTATATTGAAGTTTTTAATAACAACTTAGGAATAATAGAATATAAAAATTCTGATATGAAGATTGTTTCCAATTACTTATGGGATTCTGCAAATAATCAGTTTGTGTATAATGGTGGAAATCAAATCGGAGGATATTAATTGTATACTATTACAGTTAATAATGAACAAGTTCATACCTTTTCATTATTAACTGTTTTATAAAAAAACGTTGTTGACTTGTACTTTGATATATTTAAAAGTTACTATTCACAGCAGAAATGAGGTCATTATGTTTTACAGGATTTTTGAAGCAAAATTGAAATATTCTTTTTCTTTGCTTATATCAATATGTGTTTGTCTGACAATTACAGGGTGCGGTGAGGGTGCCAGTAGTGCAGAAAAAGCTGCTGGTACTTATCTTGTTGCTTGTTATGAAAAAGATGCAGATGCAATTATTTCTTTAGTTCCTGATGAAATTTTAAAAGGAATTATGAAAGAGTATGGTTGTTCTAAAAAACAATTAAAGCAAGCTGTAGAAGATGAATTACCTAATGAATCTAAAGATTACCACCATTGTGGCTCTGTAAAAGGTTATGAAGAAACTGAGGACATAAGTGAACAGAATTATAGTCGTTATATTGACCGCCGTGTGGAAGATTGTGCAGATTTAGATAAAATATCCAACATGAAAGTGTGTTGGGTAAATGTAGAAGATGATTATTACTATAATAATATATCAGTTTATCAATATGGCAACGATAAAAAATGGTATAATATGGAGGCAACAAATTTTGTAGCCTATGCGGTATGGGAAGAATATTAAAAATAATTAACCCCTAAAAACAGAATATTCAAAAACCCCCCGTTATGTTCTTGACAAAACATAACGGGGATTTTTTGAACTGTAGTAATTAAGGGGTTAAGCCAAACTAAACTCACACTTGTTCGTCCAGTTCTTCAAGTTTCTTAATTCTGAGGGTAATTCTTGGGTGACTTGCTGTCATTTTCTGAATAATGGAGCTGTTGTCACCTAACGAAATCTTTTCAAGCAGATATAATGCTTCAATCATATCAGTGTCATAACCAATTGAATAAGAAAATCTGTCGGCTTGAAACTCGTTCTTTCTTTGATTTGCGGTCAATATTACTTGTAAACCAAAATTTAGCATCAAGATATTTAATTCAAATAACAATTGCAATAATGACAGAAAAAATGAAATTAACCCTCTTTTTCCTACAAAAGCACTTTTCAGCCAATCTATTAAAAACAGGCATACTCGGGCAAATAATACAAGAACAGAAAACACTCCGTTACCAATCAGAACATATAAAGAAGCTATGGTGTTTCCATATAGAATATGTGCGATTTCATGGGCTATAACTGCTTTTAATTCATCTTCTGTAAATGTGTTCATAGCTCCTTTTGTTACTGCAATTGTATGTCTGCCCAATGCCATTGCATTAACTGTCATGTTATCAATTACGCAAATTTCGATGTGTGGTAACTTATTTTTATTGTTTTTCTTTGCAAGTATACAAACTTCATCAAATAATGGCTGTAAATATTCTGTTTCTTGTTTTGTTTCTAATGGTCTGACGTGGCTTAGAATCCTTAATAATTTCTCTCCTAATGGAGAAAAGCCGATTAGAAGCGAAATTATATAAACTAAAAGCAATAAAAATGAATGATTTATAAAAGCATTGCAAATGAAAAAATAGCAAACAGTACAAATTAAGTAAGCTGGATTGTGTTTCCAAAAGTCCAAAAGGAAACGGAAACTTAGGATAATTTGAGGTTTTAATTTAACTATAAATACTTTTTGGAATAGCTCTATCAATTGACCCTTTATTTTATTAATAAACTGAAATATCTTGTCTTTCATAAAAATATCCTCTTAAAATGGCTTATTGATACGTATTTTACTATGAAAATAATTATCCCTTGAAAGAAAAATGCCGTTTCCAGTTTGTAGTTGTTTAATCTCATCAGGGTGATATAAAAACGCCCTCACGCTTCTTGCAGAGCCGTAACCTGTTTGTGTTGTGTCAAATCCGTCTTGTCGTAATTGATAAGTTACTTCCATTGTTGGCTTTGTTCCTAAGATATTAGCCCAATTTTCAGAATTTACGGCACTATTCTGACGTAATACAAGATAATTATTGCAGTTCTCGATAATCTGTTGTGTAAAATTTTCATCTTCTGCACTTGCAAGGTCTGACAGACTTTGAGTTGCAAGAACACAAGTTACATTCGCACTTCTTGACTTGTTCACAAGGTCAATAAGAGTTTTTGAAGCATATACATTAATTTCATCAAAGATAAAGAAAGTACGCTCTGGAGTTTGAAAACTTTGATTAATTGCTTTTTTGCTGTCAATTAAAATCAATCGTCCAAATGCTGACGATATTTCAGGATAAATAAGCGGATTCAATATAAATAATATAATTGCCTTTTCCTGTATGGCTTTTGTAATATCAATTCCAGTATCAGAAAAAATTTCTCCTAACTCACTTTCTGCAATGGTTGAAAATCTCGCTATTGAGTTTTCAGCTATTTTTCCCGAAGTCTTGGCAATTTCCAAATTTTCTAAGTGCTGTTCTTTTGTAATTATTTTTTTCTTGACTAAGTACATAGAAAGTTGTGAAAAATGTTCCAGTTCCATATATTTTACAATAGTTCTGAATGAAAGTGTCATATCCGCCTTGTTCAGTAACAAGACTAATCGTTGTAAATAGCGTTCCGCATTGACCTTATAGTGTTCTTCTGACCAGTCTGTCATATTAATGAGCATATCCTTTGCAACAGTTGGGGAAGTTTTATAAAATGGGTTATATGTATCGGACATAGACGGATTTGTTAAATTAATGCAATAGATTTTCTTGTGATATTTCTTGTTTAATTGTGTCAGAACATCTAAAATACTGCCTTTTCCTGTATCTCCCTTACCGTCAACAATAAGCATGGGAAAATCTTTTGTCATGCAGTTCTGCATATAATTGCTTAATGCAACGGTTTTTCCACTACCAGTTGTACCACAAACAAAAATATGTTTTGCATTATCAGGAGAATAAACAGGCTTTCTTCCATTAAAACCTAATAAGACAGCATTTTCATTATTCAGATTTTTCTGTTTCAATTTTTTCTTTCCTTTCTTATAATCATGACGAAAATTGAAAAGTTTTCTCATTTGTATTCGTTGCTTGATAAAATAAATTATCATTGCTGTCGGAATAACAAAAAGCATAAATTCAAGCAGAAATTTATACTTCATTACTCCGATTATAAATATCCTCTAATATCAAAAAATCACCTCTGTAAAATGTTGCTTATGGACGAGTTTCATATATTTGTACAATATATGAAAAATAAACTATGCTTATGATAAACTCAACTTATTTTATTAATATAGTCATTAATTTTTTGTAGTGAACGTGCCTGAATATTATCATATAACTTTTTACTTTCTTTCAGAACTTGTAAAATTGCTTTCTGAGAATCAGGAACTATCCATATTTGTACATCATACTCCATGAAATTATCCTTGATAATATTCAAAAGACGGCTCTTTGCTTTTAATGTTAATTCTACTTCTACACAATAAGTCAGTTCATCTTTTGTAAAAATAAAATCTGGTCTGTGTTTTCGTACTCCGAAACCGTCCAACTGGTGCAGTTGCTTTTCTGTTGTAATATCCTGTAAGGTCAATCCCTCTTTATTCATAAAGTAAATTGCTGTATCTAAAACTGTTTTATCGTGTGTAATCTGTTCAATCTTGATTTTTTCTTTACCTGTTCCAACGTGTATCAAGGATTTTCCTTTAGCAGTCAAAAAATAAATGTATGGTACACCATATAAAAATTTTTGACGTTCCAAATAGCCTGCTTCGATTAAGATTTTTAATCTTCTGTCTGTAGCTCTCTGTCCTGAAAATCCTGCTAAAAATCTTATATGTTTACTTCCGCACGCTCTCCAACGGTCTATCTCTCTTAAAATTAACTCATCTCTCTCGGTCACTTTCAACTGTTTCACCACCCATTAATATATAAT
>CAZTUV010000112.1:0-7057 GCA_964616595.1 uncultured Alistipes sp. | reverse complement strand
AATTTTTAACCCCGATGTCAAATCTGATATCGGGGTTTTTGGACAGGCTGAGCCGGACATAAGTCCGGTTTTTTTATTCAAGAACAGGCATAATAGTTAATGCATTTATTTGTTCAGCCATATTTTTAGCTTGTTCAAATGTGAGGACATCATCAGTAATAAACGAGTATTCGCTGCCGTTTTCATGAACATCATAAGTATCGCTAATTCCTGATGATGGAACGCTTTCTGCTGGTGTACGGAAATACCATTGTGCTTTAAAGTTATCAACCGTATCAATGAATGAATTATCAGTTGATGAACTCCATGTCTGTGAGAATACAGTAACATTATGTTTTACAGATTCAATAATATCACCAAGTACAGCACTTGCAGTCGGAAGTTTTCCAGCACCTCTGCCATAGAACATTGTCTGGTCTATTCCATCACCATAAACGAGTACAGCATTGAAAACATCATTTACTCCGGCAATGATATTTTCAGAGGAAACAAGCATTGGCATTACAACTGGTAAAATTTTTCCATTATCATTTTTGGATACAGATGCTATAAGCTTAATTGAATATCCAAGCATATCTGCTGATGATACATCACATAACTTAATATCAGAAATACCTTTTGTGTAAACACTATCTGGATAAACATGGTTTCCAAAAACAAGTGAAGAAATGATACATATTTTACGGCAAGCATCATGACCTTCGATGTCAGCAGTAGGGTCTTTTTCTGCATAACCAAGTTTTTGGGCAAGAGAAAGGGCTTCGTCAAAAGGCATATTATCATTGTACATTTTAGTAAGGATAAAGTTTGTAGTACCATTGAGTATGCCAGAAACTTTTGTTATATCATTTGCTGCAAGGCAACGATGAAGTGGTCTTATTATCGGAATAGCACCACCAACACTTGCCTCAAAGAAAAAGTTACAATTGTGTTCTTTTGCGAGTTTTAAAAGTATGTCTCCTTTTTTTGCAACCAGTTCCTTGTTTGAGGTAGAGACGCTTTTTCCTTTTTCAAGAAGTTTTTTTGTAAATGTAAAAGCAGGTTCGACACCGCCCATACATTCGGCGATTGAAGTAACTTCATCATCATTAAGAATATCATCAAAATTCTTTGTAAATTTATCTTTGTATGGTGAATCAGGAAAATCTCTCAAATCAAGTATATATTTTATATCCATTTCTGAGCCGGCATGTTTTTCTATATTAGCCTTATTTTTGTAGAAAAGTTCCACAACTCCTGAACCTACGACACCATGTCCTAAAACAGCAAATTTTTTCATTATTTTTATACCTCCAAGTTTTTATGATTTTATTCAGCGGACAGGATTCTCACTTCAAGAACACCGTCCAGTTTTTTTATAGAATCAAGCCCTTCAAGCTCCTTATCAATATTATCAGTCAAGCGTAAAGAAATATTTACTGCTGCTGCTCCATCAACAGGAATACTTTGATTAACAGTAAGTATATTGGCTTTAAGGCTATGAAGAAAAGCAAGTGCATTAGACAAAACCCCTGGATTATCAGTAAGTAAAAGATACATATTTACGATTTTCCTGTTAAAAAGTTCTTCATATGAAAATACAGAATCTTTATATTTATAATATGCACTACGGGAAATTCCGACTCTTTTACAAGCAGAAGCAAGGCTTTTTTCGTCTTTGCAAACTATCAGACGTTTTACTTCAAGAACTTTAGTGAATACTTCTGGTAAAATATCGGCATCAGCAACAATAAGTTGTGATTTATTCATCATATGCCTCCTAAGAACATTTTAAACTATACAAATCGTCCTCCGCTGGTGAACAACTGTACACTGCTTATTTACTATAACATTTTTTTCAAGATTTGTCAAGAGATATTTTATAAAATATTATTTTTTCTGTTGGAATACCATTATATACCATAAGATATGAAAAAAATTTCAATGAGTGTTGCAAATAGAAAGAAAATGTAGTATAATGTTTTAGGACGGAAACTTTTCTGTTTCAAATATAGTGTTGGGAGTTGAAACATATGTGTGGGATTGTAGGTTTTACAAATGACATCAGTAATTCAGAAGAAATTCTGGATAAGATGATGGACAGAATCAAACACAGAGGCCCAGATGCTGAGGGCAAATATATTAATAATGACATAGCTCTTGGACATCGTCGCCTTAGTATTATTGATGTGGGTTCTCAAGGTAATCAGCCTATCTTCAATGAAGATGAATCCATAGTAATTGTTTTTAATGGTGAAATTTACAATTATTCTGAACTCCGTAAGGAACTTGAAAATTCAGGTCATGTTTTCAGGACGAATACTGATACTGAAGTCGTTTTGCATGGCTATGAAGAATTTCAACATAATATCCTCTTAAAGCTTCGTGGAATGTTCACCTTTGTAATATGGGACAATAAAAAAAAGGAACTTTTTGGTGCAAGAGATATTTTTGGAATAAAACCATTATATTATTCCAAAATGAAAAAATCTTTTATGTTCGGTTCTGAAATAAAAAGTTTTCTTGAACACCCCGATTTTAAAAAAGAACTCAATACTGACGTTCTTGAAAGTTATCTTACTTTTCAGTATTCGCCAACAGAGGAAACCTTTTTTAAAAATGTGTATAAACTTCCGCCTGCTCATTTTTTCATATTGAAAAAAGAAAATGAAAAAACAGATAATATGATACAATCATCAGAAAATTTATTAAATATTGTTTCATATTGGAATCCCCATTTTAAAGCGAATAATTCTTTGAGTCTTGAAGAATGGGTTGATAAAATATCCGATGTCTTTCATGATTCCGTTAATGCCCATAAAGTAGCAGACGTTGAAGTAGGTTCATTTTTATCAAGTGGAGTTGATT
This sequence comes from uncultured Alistipes sp., assembly GCA_964616595.1. Lineage (GTDB taxonomy): Bacteria > Bacillota > Clostridia > Oscillospirales > Ruminococcaceae > Ruminococcus. Next base: position 4,210 of record CAZTUV010000112.1, on the reverse strand, counting down.
CAAGTTATGTTGCAGCTATTGCAGATGTAGATAAAACATTTACAGTCGGATTTGGGAAAGACGAAAAATATAACGAAATCGGCTGGGCTAAGAATTTTGCAACTGCAATCGGAAAAGAAAATATAAGCAAAATCATATCGCCGGAAGAATATTGGAATAGTCTTTCAAAAATACAATATCATATGGACGAACCACTTGCAGACCCATCAGCAGTTGCATTATACTTTGTTTGCAATCTGGCTTCTGAAAATCTGAAAGTTGTATTATCCGGAGAAGGTGCTGATGAAATATTTGGCGGTTATAATGTGTACAGCGAACCTAATGGTACATTATATGATAAATTGCCCAGAAGTATAAAAAGAACTATTGCAGATGTGGCAGAACATTTGCCGGCAAAAAAAGGTGTGAATTTTCTTGTTCGCAAGGGCAGGGATATTGAAGAACGCTTTATAGGAAATGCATATATGTTCACTCCAAAAGAAAGAAAAAAACTTCTTAAAATAAAAACAAATGCTCCCGACCCAGCAGAAATTACATCAAAGTATTTTGCTTCTGTAAGGAAAAAAGACGACGTTACAAAAATGCAATATCTTGACTTGAAAATGTGGTTGGTAGGTGATATACTTCTTAAAGCAGATAAAATGAGTATGGCTAATTCGTTGGAAGTGCGTGTGCCGTTTCTTGACCGAAAAGTTATTAAACTGGCTGAAAAAATACCAACAAAATATAGAGTGACTCACGATAAGGGAACAAGCGAAACAAAATATATAACTAAATATGCTATGCGACTTGCTGCTAAAAAGGATATCCCTCCTCAGACAGAAAGCACTTCAACTAAAAAGAAACTTGGATTTCCTGTTCCTATACGTGTATGGCTCAGAGAAGAAAAATATTATAATATAGTTAAAAAATCTTTTGAGAGTAAAGTCTCTGAAGAATTCTTTGATAAAAAAATGCTTATGGATTTACTGAATAACCACAAAGAAGGTAAAGCTGACAATAGCCGGAAAATATGGACAGTATTTACATTTCTTGTATGGTATGATGTATATTTCAATAAAAATGGACAATATTAAAATATCGGAGGTAAAAATATGTTACATCAGCATTTAATTGACCTTAGTGACTACCCTGTTTCATGGTGGAAAAAAGTAATCGACCTTGGTGAAAAAATTAAGAACAACCCTGAAGATTATGCACATGAATGTGACGGTAAAATAATGGCAACACTTTTTTATGAGCCATCAACCCGTACTCAAATGTCATTCCAAACCGCAATGATACGCCTTGGAGGACAGATAATAGGATTTGATAATCCAGCTAATTCTTCTGTTTCAAAAGGCGAAACAATCAAGGATACTACTAAGATTGTAAGTAATTATGCAGATATCCTTGTAATACGTCACCCTATCGCAGGAGCAGGCAAGGCAGCTGCACTTACAGCTGATTGTTCAGTTATAAATGCAGGAGATGGCGGACATCTTCACCCAACTCAGACTCTCACAGATTTGCTTACACTTAAAATTGAAAAGAAAAAACTTTCCGGTCTTACAATAGGAATGTGTGGCGACCTTATAAATGGACGTACTGTACATTCATTATGTAAAGCATTGAGTATGTTTGAAGATAACAAGTTTATATTTATCTCGACACCAGAACTCCGTATGCCAGCATACATAAAGGATATAATAAAGGCAAATGGTAGTACATTTGAAGAAGTTGATACACTTGAAGAAGCTATTGGTAAACTTGATGTTCTATATATGACAAGAATACAACAGGAAAGATTTGCAAGTAAAGAAGAATATCTTGCACAAAAAAATACCTATGTTCTCGACCACAGAAAAATGCTCCTTGCCAAAAAAGATATGATAGTATTACACCCATTACCAAGAGTTGACGAAATAACAGTCGATGTTGATGATGATTCAAGAGCCATGTATTTTACACAGGCTAAGTATGGAGTATTCGCACGTATGGCACTTATACTTACAATTTTAAATGAGAATAAATCCACAGAATTGCTTAAAGGTAAGGTTTACAATGGTGTGAAATGTGATAATCCAAGATGTATTACTAATCATGAACATTATTTGCCGAAAAGTTTCCGATTTAGTGGCGATGAAACATTGTTGGAATGCGAATTCTGCGACGAAAGAAAGTTAATATAAAAATAAAGAACTGTTCCCTGCAACAATCGGGGAACAGTTCTGTTTAATTAAAGCGTAGCATATAAATTGGTTTCCCATGCCGGAATATATAACTGATGTCGTATATAGAGTTTGTAGTTTGGATTAAGAGTCATAATAAGCAATGGTATTTCAAAAATATCTTCATTTCGATGATATAAAGCAATCATAAGTTTTGGTGAATCATGCGATATCGTTAATGAAGCACCCCATATTGCCTCACGTTCAAAGCCTTCAACGTCCATTTTAATTATGGTAGCCGGACGATTGCCATCAACTATACTGTCAACGGCTCTTGCAGTAACCATTGTAGTAGCCTTTGCAGAAATAGCCGATTGTCTTCCGGCTTTTGCAGAAAATGGCAATTCACCGTCAGTACTCCATGCGGCAGCGTTATAGGTCAAAACATTAGGCATATCTTCTGTATATTTAACAAGTTTTTTATAATTTTTTCTATCTGGTTCAACGGCGTATATTTCAGCATATTTTCCTCTTGTAAATTCGAGGAGTTCACGTATTGTATCGCCGTTATAAGCTCCTAAGTCAACATATACTTCATTAAGTCCTGGTTTTATTATTTTGCGATAAATATCAGCCTTTGGAGTGGTGACAGCAGAAAGATATTCTATTCTTCCGCTTATTTTGAAATTTATTATATTAGCATAAACTTTTCTTGAGAAGTCATCGGCCAAATTATCATAAACCTGTTGGATTTTTTCAGCATTTTCCATACAATATTCATATGTGAAAAGACCGTTTCCGACAACAGGAACGTCAGGGACGTAAAGGGTATGTTTTGAGGCAATGCTATGAATTTTATCGACTATTTCCTGATAACCGGCAGCAAATGCAAGAACCACTACAAAATCGTCTACCATTGCTTCGACTTCCGATAATTTATGAACTTTGAAACCTTCAAATGAATGACCTCTTACAAATTCATCACTGGCAAAAATTCCGGAAACAGTTATATTACGATTTCTGAAGACGGACATTATTTTTAATGCACCATCACCCATTCCGTAGATAAATATAGGTCTTTTTTCAGCAGAGAGTCTATCCCAGCATGATTGTTTTTCAGTAATAAAGGAGAGCATATTTTCACCCCGAATTAATAATATTATCGTGATTGCTACAATCACAAAGAATCTCTTTATTATTTTACCACAAAATAACATATTAGTCAACTGGAAACTTAATAAAATCATATGAATTTGTTTTTTAGAACAATAAAGGTAAAGATTCACCAGAAATAGACAATAAATAAAAAGACTTCTTATTGTGAAGTCTTTTATATTTTAATATTTTTCAAAGAATCCATATCTTCATTTGAAATTACAAAGTTTATATTGGAATTTTCATACATGCGTTCAGCGTTGGTTGTTTTTGGAAGTGCGATTGTTCCTAATTGAATAGCATATTTTATACAGAATTGTGGAACGGTCACATTATATTTATCTGCAAAGGATTTGATTTGTGGATTATTTAGGATTTTGCCATGTGCGATAGGGGAGTAGGATTCAACTATTATACCAGTATTTTGGCAATATTCAATAAGTTCGGACGGGGTATTTGAAATATGACACAATATCTGATTGACCATTGGTTTGACTTTAGCGGTTTCAAGTAAATTTTTGATATCTTCTTTCAAGAAGTTTGAAACCCCTATAGCTTTAATTTTGCCAGCTGAATACGCTTCTTCAAGGGCTTTCCAGACCTGTCTGTTTTCAGAAAAATATCTGTTATCAGATTTATTATATTCATTCCATGGCTGAGGACAGTGAATAATCATCATATCAAGATAATCAAGGCCGGTTTTTTTCAAAGTTTCGTCAATAGATTTTACAGCAGTTTCATATGATTTATATTCAGCACGTATTTTGCTTGTAATAAAAATATTATCTCTTGATATCTCGCATTGTCTTATTGCTTTACCTACGCCGGATTCATTTTCGTAAGCCTGAGCGGTATCGATGTGTCTGTAACCAATTGATATTGCTTGTTTTACTACATCTGTAACG